>JBEBXB010000063.1:0-9914 GCA_040391885.1 Conexibacter woesei
GGGTGCCGGTCAGGGCGACGCGGGAACGGGCCGGGATGGTCCGCAGGGCCTTCGCTCCGGCCGACCGTGGGTTCTTGACGTGCTGCGCCTCGTCGGCGACGAGCATGCCCCATGGCACCGTGCCGAACTTCTCGGCATCGAGGCGCATCGTGCCGTAAGTGGTGAGGACGAACCCGCCCGCGATCCCGTCGAGCGTCCGCTTCGATCCGTGGTAGCGGCGCACCGTCTCGCTCGGGGCGAACCTGTGGATCTCCCTCTCCCAGTTGCCCAGCAGCGAGGCCGGGCAGACGACGAGGGTCGGGCCCGCGGTCTGCGGGTTGAGCCGCCGGTGGAGGTGGAGCGAGATCAACATGACCGTCTTGCCGAGGCCCATGTCGTCGGCGAGACAGCCGCCGAGTCCCAGCGAGGTCATGCGGTGGAGCCACCGGAGCCCTTCCACCTGATATTCCCGCAGGGTCGCGTGCAGGGAGTCGGGCGGCTCGATCGGGACGGAGCCCGTGCCGGCCGTGACCTCTTCCCGCAGCTTGGCCACCCAGCCGGTGGCCTTGACCGCGACGGTGTGGCCATCGACGACGGTGGTCCCCGTGAGGGCGACGGAGAGCGCGTCGATCGCGGTGAGTGGCTTCAGGTCCCGATCCCGGGCTCGACCCGCCTGCAGGGGCGGCACCACGACCCACTGATCCCGCAGCCGCACCACCGGACCGTCGCTGTCCGCGACCGATTCGAGCTCCTCGTCGTCGAGGGGGTCCCCGTCGAGGAGCAGCTGCCAGGAAAGTCCCTGGATCGAGTTCTCGTCGAAGACGTCAGGCACGCTCTGGCTGAGGTTGCCGCTGGATCCGACCACGACCCGGGCGTCGAGGGTCCGGTTCAGTTCCGGGTCCCACTCGACCGCCACCCCTGAGCTCTCGAGACGGTCCGCGGCCCCGTCGAGCAGGTCCCCCACCTCATGGTCGGCGAGAACGTCCCGATCCGGCACGTCCGCGTCGAGGAGCCGGCGCACCGGATTCCAAGCGGCGGCCGCTATGCCGACGCCGAGAGTGGTGTCGATGCGGCCGCGAGAGCCAAATACCTCTTTGTCCGCCCCCCACAGCTCGGCTACGTCGAGGAAGACATCGGGTTCGTCGGGCCGGTGGGCCCGGACGATCAATTCGAACGGTCGCTCGCGGTAATTGCCATCGGGAACGCCGACCCATAGACGGATCGAGGCTTTACGGCGCTTGGGCCGGGTGCCGTTCGCCTTTGGGGACCGGTTGGAAGACGACCGCCCGCGGGGCCTGGAAGATGATCTGGGAGGTGGCAACGGCAGCCAGACATTCTATGACTTTTCCTTCGCCGCGGTATCCATCTCCGTTTTGCCGGTGTGTCGGAGGTCGATACCGGCGCCCCGGAGCATCAGGTAGCTGAGCCAGATCGCGAGGGCAAAGATCGGCAGTCCCATCGCTGTTTTCGCCACTCCGAGGGCAACCAGGGAGCCGGTGAGATAGAGCGGCAGCTGGACCGCCAGGCGCAGCATGAAAGTGCCCACCCAGATCCAACTGATCCGGCTGAACAGGCGCACCCGGGCCGGGTCGGCACGCCAGGTCATGCCCTCGCCGATCAACGGACCGATCAGCACGCCCATGAACGGCCACCGGATCGCGATCGACACCATGTACACGAGCGCGTAGCCGGCGTTGAAGAAGAGACCGGGCAGGAAGAAGTTCTCGGCCTTGCCGGTCCGGGTCGCGATGAAGCCGGCGATGGCGACGCCGACGAAGCCGCTGAGGGCGAACTTCACGGGTTCTCCGCGGATCACCCGCACCAGGCCGATGACCGCCGCGAGGCCGACCGCCACGATCGCGGCCCGGGTCAGGTTCTGGCCGGTGGCCGTGTAGGCGATGACGAAGGCGAGTCCCGGCAGGCTGGAGTCGGCGATCCCCTGGGGACCGCCCAGCTCTTCGAGCAGGTTGATCTCCTGAGGACGGTCGAGTTCGACCTCCTTGGTCGGATGGGCCTGGTCGGCAGGCGCTTCGCTCACCGGGAGATCATGGCGCAATCGGGCGGTGGGTACATGCCCACCCCCGGCTCAGGCGGCGATCGCGTCCGCGTCGTCGAGAACGGCGCCGGGCGCCGGCGGGACGATCGGCCAGGCGCCCTCGATCGTCTCGGGGCGTCCCTTGCTGGCGAAGTACTCCTGGAGCTCCGCCGCCTGGGTGAGCGCCCAGTCGACCTGCTCCTCGTGAAGCAACGGCAGGTCAGCGGCCCCGAGCTCCTCGTTCCGCTTGCCGAGCACCCAGGCGAGCCGGGCAGCGGCGAGCGCGTCGGCATCGGCGGCATGGGCATCCGTGAGCGGGATCCCGTAGGCCTCGCAGAGAACGCTCAGGGTGCGGCGGCCCCGGCGGAACTTGTTGAACTGCTTGTCGAGCACGTAGGGATCGATGACCAGCAGGCCGTCGCTGCCGCCGACCCGGTCGACCAACGGCTCGATTCCGTGCCGGCGTGCCTCCCGATCCAGGATCGTCAGGTCGAACCGGGCGTTGAAGGCGACGATCGGGATGTCCTCGACCAGGTGACCGGCCAGCAGGGCGGTTATCTCCTCGATCGCCTCGGGAGCGGGCCGCCCTTCGGCACGGGCGCGTTCGGTCGTCACCTTGTGGACCTCGGTCGCCTCGGTCGGGATCTCGATCCCCGGGTCGACCAGCCAGTCGACGCTGACCCGTTCGGCCCCTCCCCCGACCAGGCTGATGGCGGCGGTGACGACCCGGTCGTTCTCGGTGTCGGTGCCGGTGGTCTCTATGTCGAAAGCGGCCAGCCGCCCATCGTGCCAACTCACGCGATCCAAGGTACCGGCGCACCCGGACGCCAATCGCGCCTACCGGTCAGCTTCGCTGCGTCTCGATGGTCAGCGGCTCGTCGGCCACGACATGCTCGACCTGGAGCGTCGTGTGCTCGATCCCGAACCGTTCCCGCAGCATCGACTCGGTCACCAGACGCGCACGGTGACAGTCGGCGTCGGCGCCAACCAGGACATGCGCGGAGAGCATCGGCATCCCGGAGGTGATCTCCCAGACATGCAGATCGTGGACCTGCTCGACGTCGGGCTCGGCCACCATCGCGTTCCCGATCTCCTCGGTGTCGAGTCCGGAGGGCGCCGCCTCGAGCAGGATGTCGACCGACTCGCGGACCACCGACCAGGCGCTGGAGGCGATCAGCACCGAGATCAGTATCGAGATCAACGGGTCGGCAGCCTCCCAGCCCGTGGCCAGGATGACGATCGCCGCCAGGATCACGCCGACCGAGCCGGCGATGTCGGCCAACACATGCCGAAGCGCGGCCTTCACGTTGAGGCTGTCGCCCGACGACCGGGAGAGGATCCACGCGGCGATCAGGTTCACCAGCAAGCCGACCATGGCGATCGCCAGCATTCCGCCGCCCAGGATCTCCACGGGGTCGTTCAGCCGGTGGATGGCCTCCACCACCACCCAGACGGCGACGACGACCAGCAGGATGCCGTTCAGCAGGGCAGCGAGGATCTCGGCCCGCTTGTACCCGTAGGTGCGCCGGGCGGTGACCGGGCGCGCAGCCAGGATGACCGCCCCGAGGGCGACGAACAGCGAGAAGCTGTCGGAAAGCATGTGGCCGGCGTCGGCGAGGAGGGCCAGGCTGCCGGTGACCAAGCCACCGGCGACCTCGACCAGCATGAACCCCGCGGTCAGCCCGGCGGCCGCCAGCAGCGCCCGTCGATCGGTGCCCCGCCAAGCCCCGGGGCCGTGGCTGTGATCGTGGCCATCGCCGTGGTTGTGGTCATGCCCGGACATCGGCCCCAGTGTACGTAGCCCCTGTCGTTGGTACCGTCACCGCGTGAGACGTCACCGGCGCAATCTGAGCCGGGTCGCGATCGGTGCCGCGGCCCTCTTCACCCTGGGCGCGGTCGTGGTCGCGGCCGCCAACATGATCGTGTTGATCAGGGCCGATGGAGACGTCCGCAGCGTCGCCTCGGATTCCGATCCGGCCACTGTCGCAATCGTGCTCGGCGCCCAGGTGAAGCCGGATGGGACGATGAGCGCGATGCTCGCCGACCGGGTCGATCAGGGTGCCGCGCTGTGGCATGACGGCAAGGTGTCCCGGATCCTCGTCTCCGGCGACCACGGTGCCTGGCGATACGACGAGCCGACCACGATGCGACGCGCCCTGATCGAGGCCGGGGTGCCGAAGGACGCGATCTTCACCGACCACGCCGGGTTCGACACCCGGGCGTCGATGGAGAGGGCCCGGCGCATTTTCGGCATCCGCGACGCCATCGTCGTCACCCAGGGGTTCCACATGAAGCGTGCCCTCTACCTGGCACGAAACGCCGGGATCGAGGCGGACGGCCTCACCTCGGACCTGCGGGAGTACGGCGGGCAGGGAATAAAGAGCTCGGTCCGGGAGGTCGCGTCCCGGGTCAAGGCGGTGCTCGAGACGACGGTCGACACCCCGGTCACCGGAGGACCGCCGGTGCCGATCACGGGCCCGGCGAAGGCCAGCTGGGGACCGACGGCGCCGCCGGACACGCCGCCCGCCGGCGCACCCGGACCGGACAGGTCGTGAGCTCCCGGCCCGTCCGGGTCCGCGGAGCGGCGGCCGATTTCATTCGCAGCGAGGCAGCCGGCGGTGTCTTCCTGCTGGTGGCGGTCGTCGTCGCCATGGTCTGGGCCAACTTCCTCTCCGGTGACGGCTACTTCGCCTTCTGGGGAACCGACCTGACGATCGGGGTCGGCTCTCTCTCCCTGACCGAGGATCTCCAGCACTGGATCAACGACGCCCTGATGGCGATCTTCTTCTTCGTGGTCGGACTCGAGATCAAACGGGAGCTGGCCGTCGGCGAGCTGAATGACCGGCGCAAGGCCGCCCTGCCGGTGATCGCCGCCTTCGGCGGGGTTATCCTCCCCGCGCTGATCTTCACCGCGTTCAACGCGGGCGGCGGGTTCTCCGAGGGCTGGGCGATCCCGATGGCGACCGACATCGCCTTCGCCGTCGCGGTCATCGCGCTGCTCGGGCCTCGCATCCCGTCCGGGGTGCGGCTGTTGCTGCTCACGATCGCGATCGTCGACGACGTGATCGCGATCACCGTGATCGCCGTCTTCTACACCGATTCGATCAGCCTCGGCTGGCTGGCGTTCGGCCTCGCGGGGCTCGGCTTGACCGTCGTGCTGCGACGTTTCGGTGCGGTCAGCCCGCTCTGGTTCGTCCCGGCCGGGATACTCGCCTGGCTCGGGTTCTTCGAGTCCGGGGTCCACGCCACGATCGCGGGAGTCGCACTCGGGCTCCTCACCCCGGCCCGGCCCGTGAAGGGGCGGCCGGTGCTGGAGGGCCTGGAGCACCGGCTCCACCCTTTGACCACCATGGTGATCGTGCCGCTCTTCGCCCTCGCCAACGCCGGGGTCGAGTTCAGCCGCGAGATCGTCTCCGACGCGGTGGCGTCCCCCCTCTTTCAGGGAATCCTGGTCGGCCTCGTGGTCGGCAAGCTGCTGGGCATCGCCGGATCGACGCTGCTGTCGGCCCGGCTGGGCATCGCCCGACTGCCCTCAGACGTGTCCCCCGGGCATGTCTGGGGGGTGGCCGCGCTCGGCGGGATCGGCTTCACCGTCTCCCTCTTCATAACCGGCCTCTCCTTCACCGACCGCGAGACGATCGAGATCGCGAAGATCGGCGTCTTCGCCGGCTCGTTGGTCAGCGCCGGTCTCGGCAGCGCGATCCTGCTGACCAAGACCCGCAAGCGACAGCCCTGAATCGAATCGAAACCGGACTTTTGCGTCATATACGCACAAAAGTCCGGTTTCGATCCGGTTTCAGGGCCGTTGCCGGGCTACTGCTCGCCGGCGAAGCCGATTTCGTCGACGCTGGGGTCCGGGCCCATCCCCGGTGAGACGTGCTGCGGTGGCCCCTCGGGTCCCTCGTCGGCCGGTCGGACGTTGCCGGTGCGGACCTCCGGCGTCGGCAGCGTCCCGAGGTACCGCTCCACCATCCGGGCGCACTGGCGACCCTCGTTGATCGCCCATACGATCAGGGACTGGCCGCGCCTGGCATCGCCGGCGGCGAAGACGCCCGGCACGGAGGTCCCGTAGGTACCCGCCTTGATGTTGCCCCGTCCGTCCACATCGCATCCGATGCCTTCGATCAGCTCCTGCTCGGGATGCAGGAAACCCATCGCGAGCAGGACCAGATCGGCCTTGATCTCGAAACCGGTGCCCTCCACCGGCCCGAACGGTGGTGCGTCCCCAGCCCGGGCGACATGCAGGGTGTCCACCCTGCCATCCGATCCCGTGAAGGCCGTGGTGGTGACCGAGAAGTCCTGCTCGCCCTTGGCGGTGGCGGTCGCTTCCTCCATCGCGTAGGAAAGGCGGAACTTCTGCGGCCAGAGCGGCCATGGGGTGCGGTCGTCCGGACGCCGTTCCGGAGGCTCCGGCAGGAGCTCCAACTGCACCACCTGGGCGGCACCCTCACGGATCGAGTGGCCGACGCAATCGGCGCCAGTGTCGCCGCCCCCGATCACCACGACGTTCTTTCCCTTCGCGGTGATGCCGGCCAGCTCCGGTGCCGGGGCCAGCGGCATCGGGCCTTCCTTGGCGGCCAGCCACCGGTTGCGGTCGTAGAGGTACTCCATCGCGAAATGGACGCCCTCAAGCTCACGGCCAGGCGCCGGCAGATCGCGCGGCACCCTCGAACCGGTGGCCATCACGACCGCCTCGAAGCTCTCCCGGAGCTCCTCCACGGTCACGTCGACGCCGACGTCGACCCCACAGCGCACGGTCACGCCCTCGTGGATCAGCTGCTGGACTCTCCGCTCGACGACCGTCTTCTCGATCTTGAAGTCGGGGACCCCGAAGCGGACAAGGCCACCCGCCGCCTCGTCACGCTCGAACAGGGTCACCGTGTGACCCGCCCGGCGGAGTTGCTGGGCCGCGGCCATGCCGGCCGGCCCGGCGCCGACGACGGCGATCCGATGGCCGGTCTCACGCTTGGGCGGGCGGGGACGGACCCAGCCCTCCTCCCAGGCGCGATCGGCGATCGACTGCTCGAGCTGCTTGATCGTGACCGCGTTGCCCTCGCGGATCTCGAGCACGCAGGCGGCCTCGCAGGGAGCCGGGCAGAGACGTCCCGTGAACTCCGGGAAGTTGTTGGTCGAATGAAGCTGGCTGATCGCGTCCTGCCAGCGGCCCTGGTAGACCGAGTCGTTCCAGTCCGGGATCAGGTTGCCCAGTGGGCAGCCGTTGTGGCAGAAGGGAACCCCGCACTCCATGCAGCGCCCGCCCTGGTCCGCCAGCTCGTCGTCCGGCCGACGGACGACGAACTCCTTGTAGTCGCCGACCCGTTCACCGGCATCGCGATACGGAATGCCCGCCCGCTCGACCTCGAGGAAACCACCAAGCTTTCCCATCTCAGCTCTCCTCCATCGCCGAGGCGATCGTTTGTGATTGTTCGAGTTCTTTCTCGCGCTCCACCTCGAGCTCGGCGAGCACCCGCTTGTAATCGACGGGGAAGACCTTCACGAACTTCGATGACAGCCGCTGCCACTCGTCGAGGATCCGGGCGGCGACGGTCGAGCCGGTCCGCTCGAAATGCTCCTGGACGAGTCCGCGCAGCTCGATCCGGTCGGTTTCGTCGGGGCTTTCCAGTTGGCTCAGCATGGTCGGATTGACCCGGCCCTCGAAGGTGCCGTCCTCGTCGAGGACATAGGCCAGACCACCGCTCATGCCCGCGGCGAAGTTGCGCCCGGTCGGCCCGAGCACCACGACCGTACCGCCGGTCATGTACTCGCAGCCGTGATCCCCGACGCCCTCGACGACGGCGACGGCGCCCGAGTTCCGGACAGCGAAACGTTCACCGCCGAGACCCCGGAAGAAGGCCCGTCCCTTGGTCGCCCCGTAGAGGGCGGTGTTGCCCACGATCACGTTCTCTTCGGGCTGGTAGTCGATCCCTTCGGGCGGCGAGACGGCGATGACACCGCCGGAAAGGCCCTTGCCGGCGTAGTCGTTCACCTCCCCCCGCAGGGAGAAGCTGACTCCCGGCGCGAGCCAGCCGCCGAAGGACTGGCCGGCCGCGCCGCGCAGGTTCACCTTGATCGACTCGGCTTCGAGCCCGTCCGCCCCGTGGCGGGAGGCGATCGCGTTCGAGAGGATGCCGCCGACGCAGCGGTCGACGTTCTTGACCGGCATGTCGAACTCGACGGTCCCTTCGCCGTCCAGCGCCTCGCCGGCCGCTTCGATCAGCTTCCAGTCGAGGTTGTCTTCGAGCACCGGCTCCGGCGGCCGGGTGCGGTGGCGATCCACGGAGGGATCCACCCCTTCCGGCCAGGCCAGGACGTTGGTGAGGTCGATGCCCCGCGCCTTCCAGTGCTCGACGGCCTCGTCGGCCTGGAGCATCTCCGTCCGTCCGATCAGTTCGTCGATCGTCCGCACCCCGAGCTCGGCCATGATCTGCCGGGCCTCTTCGGCGACATAGAAGAAGTAGTTGACGACGTGCTCGGGCTGGCCTGTGAACCGCTTGCGGAGCTCCGGATCCTGGGTCGCGATGCCAACCGGGCAGGTGTTCAGGTGGCAGGCCCGCATCATGATGCAGCCGGAGGCGATCAACGGTGCCGTCGAGAAGCCGAACTCGTCGGCCCCCAGCATGGCGGCGATGACCACGTCGCGGCCGGTCTTGAGCTGGCCGTCCGTCTGGACCGTGATGCGCGACCGCAGGTCGTTCTTGAGCAGGGTCTGTTGCGTTTCGGCGAGGCCGATCTCCCACGGGACCCCGGCGGAATGGACGGAGGACAGGGGCGACGCACCGGTGCCACCGTCATGCCCGGCGATCAACACGTGATCCGCGTTGGCCTTGGCCACGCCGGCGGCGACGGTCCCGACCCCGACCTCGGCGACCAGCTTCACCGAGACCGAAGCCTCCGGGTTGGCGCAGCGGAGGTCGTAGATCAGTTGCTTGAGATCCTCGATCGAGTAGATGTCGTGATGAGGAGGCGGTGAGATCAGGCTGACGCCCGGGGTCGTGTGACGGACGGAGCCGATGTACTGATCCACCTTGTGGCCGGGCAACTGGCCGCCCTCGCCGGGCTTGGCGCCCTGGGCCATCTTGATCTGGAGCTGATCGGCGTTGGTCAGGTAGTGAATGGTGACGCCGAAGCGGCCGGAGGCGACCTGCTTGATCGCGGAACGACGGGAGTCGCCGTTGGCCTCGGGGGTGAACCGCACCGGGTCCTCCCCTCCCTCGCCGGTGTTGGACTTGCCGCCGAGACGGTTCATCGCGATCGCCAGGTTCTCGTGCGATTCGCGGGAGATCGAGCCGAGGGACATTGCGCCCGTGGCGAACCGCTTGACGATCTCCTTTGCGGGTTCCACTTCCTCGACTGGGATCGCCCCGCCGACAGCCGGCATCAGGCGCAGGAGCCCGCGCAGGGTCGCTCGCTTGACTGCGGTCTCGTTGACCTGCCTGGCGAACTCGTCGTACTTGCTCTGGGCGTCGCCGCCGGTGCCCCGGACGGCGTGCTGGACCAATGCGATCGTCTCCGGGTTCCACTGGTGGAACTCGCCGTCGCGGCGCCAGGCATAGACACCGCCGACCGGCAAGAGGTCCTCGTGGGTGCCCGGGTAGGCGCTGGCGTGACGGTCGAGGGTCTCCTTGGCGATCACGTCGATGCCGATGCCTTCGATCCGTGACGCGGTGCCGGTGAAGTAGCGGTCGACCAGCTCACGGTTGAGCCCGACCGCCTCGAAGATCTGGGCGCCGCAGTAGGACTGGATCGTCGAGATGCCCATCTTCGAGATCGTCTTGAGCAGTCCCTTGCCGATCGCCTTGACCACGTTTCTCTGTGCCCTGTCCGGTGACTCGATGTCCGGGACGAGCCCCTGGATCACGAGCTCGTCGACCGTGTCGAGCATCAGGTAGGGGTTGATCGC
>JBEBXB010000064.1:0-9905 GCA_040391885.1 Conexibacter woesei
GCGATCGCCGCCGCGGCCGAGCTCACCGACTCGATCTACCTCGAGGTGATGGAGCGAGGCCTGACCGGTCGCACCGAGGCCGAGGTCGGCGCCTTCGTCGTGGCCAGGATGCGCGAGCAGGGCGCCGAGCCGTCCTTTGCCCCGATCGTCGCCTCCGGGCCGAACGGAGCCTCGCCTCACGCCGAGCCGGGTCCCCGTGAGATCGGTCGAGGAGAGCTGGTCACGATCGACATGGGTTCCCAGCTCGACGGCTACTGCTCCGATTGCACCAGGACCTTCGCTACCGGCGGCGAGGCCGACCTGGACGGCACCTCGCGTGAGATCTACGAAGTGACGCTTGCCGCCAACCTCGAAGGCCTCGCTTCGATCGCCGCCGGCGCGCTCGGCCGCGACGTCGACGCGAAGGCACGTGAGTTGATCAAGGCGGCCGGATACGGCGACAACTTCGGGCACGGCCTCGGCCACGGCGTCGGCCTCGAGATCCACGAGGCCCCGCGGCTGGGCCCCAGGTCCGAGGACGAGCTCCGGGCCGGGGAGGTCGTGACGGTCGAACCGGGGATCTACCTGCCCGGCAAGACGGGTGTCCGGATCGAGGACATGGTGGTCGTCGGCGAGCAGGGAGTCGGACGTAACTTCAGCTCCGTCACGAAGGAGCTGACTTTCGTTCCGTGAGGTTCAAGCGACGCCGGCCCTCGGGCAGACGTCATCCTCGGCAGATGCTCTGTATAGTGTGATCACCGTCACAGAAGACGGACTCAACCTTTAGCCAGGGGCCGGACGACTTTCCGGCAATGAAGTTGGCGAGGGACTTGAGGAGAGAGGGTGCATCGAAAAGACCGGTCTGAGGGGGCCGGTCTTTTCAGTTGCAAAGAGGGAAAAGGCGGTGCGTACGGATCGCCGGACCGTGTGGGCGGGCCGAGGCTGGTGCCGCCGGCGTCCGGTAGCGCAACTCCTTATGTGATTGTGCGTTAACCTGACTGAGTGATGTCGGTCACATGACCGGTGTCGGTTCTAACTACTAAGAGGGAGATCAGACAGGGATGAAGTACTCCGAATCGCTAGGAGCCAGACGACTGCTGGCAGCAGCCATTCTCGCGCTGCTCGCCTGTTTCGCGTTCAGCTCCCTCGCCGCATCGCCCGCCGATGCCGCGAAGAAGCGGAAAGCCAAGCCTGCCAAGGTGACCGTCAAGGTAGCCACCAAGAACCAGCAGCAGCTCGTCAAGCAGAAGAGACTGGTTGTCAAGGTTCGTTCGACCGGCAAGGCCGTACCGCGCCTCACCGTCGTCAGCGGCGGCAAGAAGAACTTTTTCAAGGCCAAGAAGGTCAAGTTCCGCAAGAAGGGCACCAAGAAGGTGGCGCTTGCTCTGACCAAGAACGGACGCACCCAGCTCGGCAAATGCGGAGCGAAGACCGTTCGGGTCGATGCCAACTACAAGCGCAAGGTTGGCAAGAAGAACAAGAAGGCGAAGTCGAAGGCTAAGAAGCGGCTCGCCAAGTGGAAGGCCAACCCCAAGTGTGGCTCCCCGACGCCGCCCGTCGATCCGAAGCGGCCGACCTGCGATCCGTTGGATCCGACCATCTGCCTGCAGCCCTGGCCGAGCAACCTCTACACCAAGAAGGACGCTTCGACCGAGACCGGACTGCGGCTCGACCTCCCGCTCGAGGCGATGCCACAGAACCGGACCGGTAAGCCGATCGACCCGACCGACATCAACCGCGCCGATGGCTTCTCGGTCGGCAACCTGATCTCGATCAAGGTCCCGGAGGTCGAGACCCCGGCCGCGTTCGCCAATTCAGGCATCGTCCCGGTGGACGACATCGCCAGCTATCAGGCTGCCACGGCGCCAGTGATGGTGCTCGACGCTGCCACCGGCGAGCGGCATCCCATCTATGCCGAGCTCGATGCGGTCCCGACGACCAAGGCGGTCGCGAAGCTCACCCCGGGCGAGGCCCCGGTGCCGATCACTGGCGGCCACCCCAATGACGACCCGACGAACACCGCGGAAGTCAACCTGTTGATCCGTCCGGCCACGAACTTCAAGCCCGGACACAGGTACGTGGTGGTGCTTCGCAACCTCAAGAACGCAAGCAACGCCGCTGTCCAGGCACCGACGCAGTTCGCAAGCTGCCGCGACGGTGCCAGGATCACCGACGCTGAGCTGGCGTACCGGTGCAACCAGATCAAGGCCGATGTCTTCCCGGTCCTCGACTCGTCAAGCATCGCGAAGGACTCGAGCCTCTACATGGCATGGGACTTCACGGTCGCGAGCGACAAGAGCACCACGGGACGCGCCCTCCAGATCCGGGATGACGCGTTCGCCAAGCTCGGGGATACGAACCTCGCCAACGGCAAGATCGACGGCAACAGCCCCGCCTTCGAAATCACCGCCGTCTGCGACTACGGCAACGTCGGCGACTGCGGCTCGAACAACTACCCGGGCCTGCCCAGCTACAGGAAGAGCAACCCGATCACGGTCGGCAACCTCAACGGTGACGAGCAGCGAGTGGTGACAGGCAACATCAAGGATGTTCCCTGCTACCTGGACCAGAACGGCTGCCTGACCGGAGCCAAGTTCAGCTTCGATTCGAACGACAACCTGGTCTGGAACGAAGCTCACAAGGTGGACGTTCCGTTCATCTGCACCATTCCCCGTTCCGTCGTTGACGGCGGAACGCTTCATCCCGGTGCGACCGGCATCTACGGTCACGGCCTCCTCGGCGCCCTCAATCAGGTGCGCTCAGGTGGTTCGACCCGCGAGATCGGCAACGTTCAGAACTCGACCTGGTGTGGCACCAACTGGGACGGATTCTCCGAGAACGATTTCGGCACCGTCGCGGTATCCCTGTCCGACCTGTCGAACTTCAACAAGTTGACCGACAGGATGCAGCAGGGCTTCGTGAACATGATGATGATCCAGCGGGCCATGGTCCACCCGAACGGATTCGCCACTGACCCGGCGTTCCAGGTCGATCCCGACGACGCCGGCCCCGAGCCTGCCGGATCGGTTATCGACACCAGTGACGGGGCGAACACCCGCGCGATGTACCACGGCATCAGCCAGGGCGGCATCATGGGCGGCGCCTACACGGCGATCGCCCCTGACGTCGACTACGGCGTGCTGGGCGTCCCGGGCATCAACTACTCGACCCTGTTGGCGCGAAGCGTCGACTTCGACGAGTACGCGCACGGTGTCCTCGACAACAGGTACCTGCCGAACATCGGCCTGTACGACAACTACCCGAACGAGGGCGAGCTGCCGGTCATCTTCTCGATCATGCAGCTGCTCTGGGATCGCGGCGAGGGCAACGGTTACGTCCACACCATGAACCCGGCTCGGGATCCGCTGCCGAACACCAACGAGCACCGGGTCCTGCTCGGTCTCGCAGCCGGTGACCATCAGGTCGCGAACCTGTCGGCCGAAGTTGCGGCCCGCACGCTCGGGGCGGCACGGTACGCCCCGACTCTGCTGTCGGACCGCCACTGGGATAACCAGTACTTCGGCATCCCGGCGCTGACGGCACCGTTCGCCAACCAGAACACGATGGTCTACTACGACGGCGGTCCGGTGGACTTCACCGGCAGTCGCGGTCAGGGCAGCAAGGTCGCCCCGATCGAGAATGTGCCTCCGCGTCCCGAATGGGGCTACGGCGGTGACTCGCACAGTTACCCGAGGCACAGCCCGAACGGCATCAACCAGGCCGCTTCGTTCCTGTCCGGCGATGGGGTCCCCCTCTGCGTCGGCCTGAACAGCATGTGCCTGACCAACGGCTGGAACGGCTCGGACGGCCTCTAGCCGCAGCAACGATCAGAGGTAGAGAAACGGGGCCCTTCGGGGCCCCGTTTTCTTTGCCTTGTCGCCGCCCGTCCAGCTGGTGGCGATGAACGATCAGCGGTCGGTAGAACCGTGGCGCCGCTTGGCGGCGCCGGTGCAAGACGGGTTCAGGCGCGGGAGACGTACTCGCCGCTGCGAGTGTCGACCCGGATGACTTCACCCTCTTCGATGAAGAGGGGAACCTGAACCTCGACGCCCGATTCGAGAGTGGCCGGCTTCGAGCCGCCGCCGGAGGCGGTGTCGCCCTTGAGGCCGGGCTCGGTCTTGGTGACCTTCATGTCGATGGCGCTGGCGACCTGCACGTCACTTGGCTTCTCGTCCACGAAGAGGACCTCGACCTCGTCATTCGGCATGACCCAGTTCATGGCATCCGCCACGAGATCGCCGGGCAGCTCGATCTGGTCGTAGTTGCGGCTGTCCATGAAGACCACGGTGTCACCCGACTCGTAGAGGTACTGCATCTTCCGGGACTCGGTGCGGACCGGGCGGAACTTCTCGCCGGCACGGAAGGTCTTGTCCTGGACGGTGCCGTCCTCGATCTTGCGCAGCTTGGTCCGCACGAAGGCGCCGCCCTTGCCCGGCTTCACGTGCTGGAACTCGATGATCCGGAAGATGGTTCCGTCGACCTCGATGTGTGTGCCGTTTTTGAAATTGCTTGTGCTGATCAAGGTAGTTCTCCGGTCGTCTGGGGCAAAGGGAGGGGCAAGGAGGTTATCGCGGCCCCCATCCATGCCGGGAGCCCCCTTGGTCTGCGGGCATAATGGAGAGCATGACCACGCCTCCGCTGCTCGACGCCCTGCTCCGCACCCCCGGACCCTCCGGCTACGAAACCGCCGCCGCGAAAGTCTGGCGTGACGCCGCCGACTTCGCGACGATCACGACTGACGGGCTCGGCTCCAGCGTGGCGACGGTCGGCGATGCCGAGACGGCGCCGCTGGTGGCCGTGGTCGGGCACATCGACGAGATCGGTCTCGTCATCACCCACATCGACGAGAAGGGCTTTCTGTACTTCGCTCCCATCGGGGGCTGGGACCCTCAGATCCTCGTCGGGCAGCGGGTCACGGTCACCGGAAACAAGGGGCAGGTTCCGGGCGTCGCCGGTCGGAAGCCGATTCACCTGCTCGATCCCGACCAGCGTAAGAAGGTCGTCAAGCTGAAGGAGATGCACATCGACATCGGGGTCGCGGACCGCGACGAGGCCGAGGAGCTGGTCTCGGTCGGCGACCCGGTGGTGATCGACTGCGAACCGCTGCCCGTCGCCGGGAGCCGGCTTGTCTCCCGTTCGATGGACAACCGACTCGGTTCGTACGTGGCGCTCGAGGCACTCCGTCGCTGCCACGAGAACGGCACCCACAAGGCCCGCTTCTCCGCAGTCGCCGCGGTGCAGGAGGAGATCGGCCTGTTCGGTTCGCGCACCGCCGCCTTCACGGTGAAGCCCGACCTCGCGGTCGCGGTCGACGTCACCCACGCCACCGATGCCCCGGGCGTGGACGAGAAGGAGGTCGGTTCGCATCCCTTCGGTTCCGGCCCGGTGATCGGCCGCGGCTCGACGCTTTCCCCGAAGGTCTTCGAACTGCTGCGTGACACCGCCGAGAAGGCCGGGATCCCGTACTCGATCGGGGCCAGCGGCAACGCCACCCACACGGATGCCGACTCCCTGCAGATCTCCCGGACCGGCATCCCGACCGGCCTCGTCTCGATACCCCTCCGTTACATGCATTCTCCGGTCGAGATGGTGGATCTCGCCGATGTCGAAGCCACGGTGGAGCTGATCGTGGCCTTCGTGGAGAACCTCGATCCGGCAGTGGACCTGACCCGCTGATCGCGTCCCAACCCGCACGCGATGCACTGCCGGCGGTGCATCGCGTACGGGTTGCCGTCCCTGGACCCGGACGGCGGGCCGGGGCGGGGAGCGGGTGGGGCCCGGGTGGGGCCCGGGGAATCCGGGAACCAATATCCTTTGGCCGATGCGTCGTTCGACTCAGCGCCGTGACGCCGTCTTCGCCTGTTACCAGGAGGAAGTCACGTCGCGGCCCCTTCACATCCTGCTCGCCGACGCGCGACCATTCACCCGTGAACTCGCTTTCGGGGTGGATGAGCACCGGACCGAGCTCGACGAGGTGATCGCCGAATACTCGCGTGGCTGGACCCTCAGCCGGATCGCCCCGCTGGAGAAGAACATCATGCGGATCGCGCTTTTCGAGATGAACTACCGGGACGACGTCCCCTTCGAGGTTGCGATCGACGAAGCGGTCGAGACCGCGAAGAAGTTCTGTGGTGCCGACGCGCCCGGTTTCGTCAACGGGATCCTCGGGTCCGCGGCCCGGGCGATGGGTGCCGATGCGACATCGCTCGATGTCCGCACCGCGGAGATCGAACGGGAAGCCGCCGCCGAACGGGCCGAAGCGGAGAAAGCACGTGCCGCCGGCAGCCCCACGGGAAACAACGGGAGCACGGAAGCGTGAGTCGCCTGGAAGAGATCCGCGACCGCCTGGACGCGATCACGGCAGCCCTGCGAGACGAAGCGGTCTCCGACACCGACGCCGGCGAGCTGGCGGCCGAAGCGGCTCAGCTGACCGCCGAGGCGGCCCGCGAGGCAGCGTCGGCGGTGGACCGCCTCGAACAGGGTTGAGCGGCAGTTGAGTTACCCAGAAGACCTGAGAGACATGGTCGATCGACACCTCGAGTCGATCCACTTCGTCGCCGCACCCGGGCCGGACGGTGCCCGGACCGAAGGGTTGAGCGAGGCGATGCGGTACTCGCTCCTGGCCGGCGGCAAGCGAATCCGCCCGGTCCTCTGCCTTGCCACCGCCCGCGCCCTGGGCCGCGAGGTCGAGGATTTCCTGGCGCCGGCCGCGACCCTGGAGATGGTCCACACCTACTCGCTGGTCCACGACGACCTGCCGGCGATGGACGACGACGACCTCCGGCGCGGCCTGCCGACATCGCACGTCAAGTACGGAGAAGCCGTGGCGATCCTGGCCGGGGACGGCCTGTTCGCCGAAGCGATCCGGGCCCTGGCTTCCCTCGACGCCCCCACGGATCGCGTCCTCGAAGCCGTCCAGCTTCTCTGCGCCGCCACCGGGGTCGAGGGAATGGTCGGTGGCCAGTACGTGGACGTCACCGCCGGCGACCTCGACGCCGACGGGCTGCGGCACCTCCACTCACTCAAGACCGGACGGCTGATCCGGGTCTCGGTGGAGGTCGCGATCGCCCTGCACGGGCTTCCCGCCGAGGAGCGCGACCCCTACCTCCGGTTCGCCTCCGAGCTTGGAATCCTGTTCCAGATCGTCGACGACATCCTCGACGTGACCGGGAGCGACGAGGACCTTGGGAAGTCCCACGGCAGCGACGAGCGGCTCGGCAAGGTCACATATGTAAGCCTCTACGGACTCGACCGCGCTCGCGAGCTGGCCGCCGAGTCCCACCAGCAGGCGCTCGACGCCCTTTCCGAGGTGAATGGGGAGACCGGGGATCTCAAACGCGTGGCCGACTACATTTACATGAGAGAACAGTGAACAAGGAACCGAAGCCGCAAGAACTTTTGTTGCCCGGGATCGACTCCCCGCAGGATCTGCACGGTCTTTCCGACGAGCAGCTCCAGCAGGTCGCCGGGGAGGTCCGCAGCTACATCATCGACGTGATCGGTGAGATCGGCGGTCATTTCGGCGCCAATCTCGGGACCTGCGAGATCGCGGTCGCCCTGCACAGCCTGCTGGACTCGCCCCGGGACAAGGTCCTCTGGGACGTGGGCCACCAGGCCTACCCGCACAAGGTCCTGACCGGCCGGCGCGACCAGCTTGCGACGATCCGGCAGTACGGGGGGCTCACCCCCTTCTGCTCGATCGAGGAATCGGAGCACGACATCATGGGTGCCGGGCATGCCTCGACCTCGATCTCCTACGGCGTCGGCCTGAAGGAGGCGATGCGTCAGGGGAATGGGGAGGACGGCAAGGTCGTCGCCGTGATCGGCGACGGCGCCCTGACCGGCGGTGTCGCCTACGAGGCCATGCATGCCGCCGGCGGCCTCCAGACCCCGATGGTGATCCTGCTGAACGACAACGGGATGTCGATCTCCCCCAATGTCGGCGCTCTCTCCAGCTACTTCCAGCGGGCCCGGCTCAAGCCCGGGTTCTTCCACGCCCGCGAAGAGGTCGAGGATCGGCTCACCAGGCTGCCCCTCGGTCTCGGGAAGCGGATCGAACGGCTCGGGCCCGAACTGAAGTCGGCGATCAAGGCTTACTGGGCCCCGGGACTCCTGTTCGAGGAGCTGGATCTCGCCTACATGGGCGTGATCGACGGCCATGACGTCGCCGCGCTGCGTCGAGCCTTGACCGAGGCGCTGGCCGCCGACAGGCCGGTCGTCGTCCATGTCCATACCGTGAAGGGCCGCGGGTTCGCCCCCGCCGAAGAGGGCGGGCTGGCCGGCATGGAGAAGTGGCACGCCGCCAAGCCTGGCTCGATCGTCGACGGCTCGCCCGCATCTTCGGATGCCGACAAGCCGAAACTGGTGCCGTTCCAGGAATCCGACGCGCCCGCGTCGATCGCCCCGGAGCTGCTGGAGCACCCGGAGCCGAAGGCGGCACCCCCGCAGTACACCCAGGTCTTCGCCGACGCGATCGTCGCCGAGGCCGAGGCCGATCCGCGGGTGATCGGGATCACCGCCGCCATGGCGGGCGGGGCCGGTCTCCAGAGGCTGGCCGACGAACGTCCCGAGCAGTACTACGACGTCGGCATCGCCGAGCAGAACGCGGTCCTGATGGCCAGCGGCATGGCCCTGCAGGGCGGGAAGCCCGTCTGCGGCATCTACTCGACCTTCCTGCAGCGGGCTTACGACCAGATCGTCCATGACGTCTGTCTGCAGGAGCTCGACGTGACCTTCGCGATGGATCGTGCCGGCCTGGTCGGGGACGACGGGCCGACGCATCACGGAGTCTTCGACATCGCCTATCTGCGGTCGCTGCCCCACATGGTCGCGATGGCGCCGAGGGACGAGGCGATGCTTGTCCACATGCTTCACACGGCGATCCGCCACGAGGGCCCCGCGGCGCTGCGCTACCCGCGGGGAGCCGCGGCCGGGGTGCCCTTGCCGGTCGCCCCCGAGGCGATCCCGATCGGGACGGGAGAGACCCTGCGACACGGCGAGAAGGTCGCCTTGCTCGGGTACGGGTCGGGAGTCGGGGTCGCCCTCGACGCCGCCGATCGCCTGGGACAGGCCGGGCTCAAGCCGACCGTCGCCGATGCCCGGTTCGTGAAGCCCTTGGACACCGAGCTGGTCGAGCGTCTCGCGGTGGCGCACGACCTGATCGTCACCGTCGAAGAAGGCGTCATCCAGGGTGGTTTCGGCTCGGCCGTGCTCGAGCACCTCGAGGACAGTTTCACCAATCCCGCCGATCGTGCCCGCGTCATGCGGATCGGCCTGCCCGATCGATTCATCACCCACGGCAAGCCCACGCTGCTCCACGAGGAAGTCGGTTTCACCGGCGAGGCGGTGGCGGAACGGGTGCTCACCGCGGTCGAGTCCGGCATCCGCACCGGCGGCTGACGACGCCCATACGCCTGCGCAGGACCGCTCCAGGGTTGCAAAAGGTGACGGCTTTGGCGAGTATCAAGCCATAAGAGGGGGGCCGGGGTTCGGCTGCCTGACCGCATGACCCGGAGGCAGGCTTGCATGGACGTATCAGGGGGCGTTGCGGATAGCGGTATCGAAGAGGGACGTCCGGAGGCGATCCTGGCGAAGGACGGCGTGTCGAGCCCCAGCGATCGGGTGCGGATGGCCGCCTACGCTCTCGACTACATCGCCGGACTCGTCCCCTCCGACTTCTCCTGGTGTGCGGCAGCCGGCGCCCGGGCGCTTCCCGATCTGAGCACACCGGTGGTCTGCCGCCCCGGAGCAGGGAGCCAGATCGATCCGGTCGAGTTCGTCAACGACTACCGATGGATCGGTCTCGCCACCGATCCGTTCCAACTCCGGAGCGGATCCGACTCACAGGTGACCGTGAGAGGGGTGGATGACCTGGGGGGTGAATCCGAGTTCTCGTCTCTTCCCTTCACGGCGAGGTTCCTCGCCCG
>JBEBXB010000065.1:0-9808 GCA_040391885.1 Conexibacter woesei
CCGAGCTGATCAAGGAGATCGTGGTCCCGGGCAAGCTGGTCAACCTGGTGGTCAAACTGGCCTGAGGTCGAGGTCGGAGCCGCTCGGCCTGACCGGGCCACGGAGAGTCACCATTGGGTGAGTTCCCTGTATCGCAATGTTTGAGGTTGTCGAGCCACCTGTGAGCGGGATCGTGGGACGTTGGCGGCATGTTCGAGATCTCCCGAGGACAGGTGCTGGCCTACGCCGCGATCGCGGTGGCCCTGGTGGTGGTCGGCATTGCCTCGCTAAGGGGCAAGGGTGCTGAGCATCCGGACCTGACGGCGGTCGAATCCGGGCGGTCCGGTGCCGTCCATCGGGAGCAAGGAGCCGACGGCCAAGGACTGGTGATCTCCGGTGGGGGGCGGAAGCTGGTGGTCGACGTCTCCGGGGCCGTGGCCCGGCCCGGCGTGTATCGCCTCGCCGAGGGCTCCCGGGTGATCGACGCGATCCGCAAGGCCGGGGGGCCGGTACGTGGGGCGATGGTCGCCGCGATCAACCGGGCTGCCAGGCTGGCCGATGGGCAACAGGTGGTTCTGCCGATGAAGGCGGCATCGAGCGCGGCGGCGGACGGGGATGCCGGTGAGGCGTCCACGCAGGTCGCCGGAGGTGGCGGTGGCACCGGGCCGGTCAGCCTCGGAACCGTCACCTCGGAACAGCTCCAGGAGATCGACGGGATCGGGCCGGTCACCGCCGAGAAGATCATCGAGTTCCGGGACTCGAAGGGCGGGCTCGGCTCCGTCGAGGACCTCGATCAGGTGAGCGGGATCGGACCGGCGACCATGGAATCCCTGCGCTCGGCCCTTCAGCCCTGATCGGGCGGGCGCTCGAAGCCGGGTGGCGGCTTCCGGCCGTCACCGGTGCCGCGATCGGACTCGGGCTCTCGCCGTATCTGGAGGTGGGAGCCGGATACCTCCGTCCGATGCTGGCCTGTGGCCTGATCGTGGTCCTGATTGCCGCGAAGGGGAGGGTGTCACCGCCGGCCGCGGCCGCGGTGCTGGTCGCGGCCGCGCTGGCGGGCCTCTACGTTGGCCAAGCCCGCCTGGAGGCGATCGATGGAGATGCCGTCACCGTCGCGGGACCGCCGGAGCCGTCGGCCTTGGCGGGCTTCGTCGAAGCCGAGCCGAAGCGGTCACGAGGGACGATCAGGTTCCCGTTCAGGACCGTACGGGGACGGGTGATGGTCGAGGCGGCCGACCCCGGCGTCGGCGGCCTTCCGGCGGCAGGGGACGGGCTCACGGTCGAAGGCAGCCTCGGACCGCCTCCCGGCTGGTACCGGCCGGTGACGGCCCGGCAGGGGCTGGAGCTGATGCTCAGGGCGAAACGGATCCGGCCCGACGGTGAGCGCCGGGGTGGTCTGACCGGCCTGATCGACGGGATGAGGCAGCGGGCGGAGCGGGGCCTCACGCGCGGGATGGGGGATCGCGAAGCGGCGCTGGCGAAGGGGTTCGTCCTCGGGCAGGACGCGGCGATCGACGACCGCACCACCGAGGACTTCCAGAACTCCGGACTTGCCCATCTTCTTGCGGTCTCGGGGCAGAATGTGGTCCTGCTCGGTCTTCTGGCGATGCCGATCCTGGCCCTGCTCGGGGCCGGCCCTCAAGCGCGGCTGATCTGGACCGGTCTCCTGATCCTGATCTACATCCCGCTTGCCGGGGGCGACCCTTCGATCCAGCGTGCCGGCGTGATGGGCCTCGCCGGGCTGACGGCGGCGATGGCCGGAAGGGCAACCTCCAGGGCCTGGGCCCTCGGGCTGGCAGGCGCCGTGACCCTCGGGCTGGATCCCCGGGCGACCGCGGACATCGGCTGGCAACTCAGCTTCACCGCGGTCATCGGGATCGCCCTGTTGGCAGGACCGTTCCGGGACCGGCTGGAAGGGGTTACCGGCCCGGGCCGGTGGCAGCGAGCCCTGGCGGATGGGATCGCGGTGACCCTCGCCGCCACGATCGCGACCGCTCCGCTGGTCGCGTTTCACTTCGAGCGCCTTCCGGTCGGCACCGTCGCGGCCAACGTGGCGGCGCTGCCGGCGGTCGCTCCCTCGATGTGGCTCGGAATGATCGGGGCGGCGCTCGGACAGGTCTGGTCGGGACTGGCCCTGCCTTTCAATCTCTTGAACGCGGTCCTGCTCGCCTACATCGCGCAGGTGGCGACCTGGCTCGGCCGGCCCTCCTGGGCCGTGTTGGAGATCGAGCTCGGCATCCCGGGGACGGTCGCGGCAACGATCGCCCTGGGCTTGATCACGGGGCTGATCCTGTGGGTCTGGAAGCGTCCCCCGGAGGATCCGACCGGGATCGAGCTGCGCCGTCGCCGTCGCCGCACGGCCGTCGCCACGGTCCTGATCCTCGCCCTCTGTCTGGCGGCGGGCCCAGATCTGTTCGGTCATGACCGCCGGGAACTGGCCCCGCCACCGGCGGGCGGGGCGCGGATCGAGATCCTCGATGTCGGCCAGGGAGACGCGATCCTGATCCGGCCGTCGGGCTCCGATCCCCTGCTGATCGACGGCGGGCCACCGGGAGGGGATCTGACCGGGGCGCTCCGGTCGGCCGGCGTGGACCGGCTCGGAGCGGTGATCCTGACCCATCCCGATCTCGATCACTTCGGTGGCCTCTATGAGCTGTTCGCGGCGGTCGAGGTCGAACGGTTCCTGTTCGACGCCGCACCCGGAAAGCTCGCGGCGGCGGCCCGATCGGCCGGTGCCCGGCCGGTCCGGGTGGCCGAGGGGCAGCGACTCCACCTTGGCGGCGGGGTGACTCTGGACCTGCTGTGGCCCCCGCCGAAAGCGGAAGGCACCGCCACGGTGGAGGATGCCAACGCCCGATCCGTTGCCGGCCTGCTCAAGTGGAAGCGGTTCCGGATGTATCTGCCAGGAGATGGCGAGGCCGAATCCATTCCGGTCGATCCCGGGCCGCTCGACGTTCTCAAGGTGGCCCATCACGGCAGCGAGGACGGCGGCCTCCCGGCTCTGCTCGACCACAGCCGACCGCGGCTGGCCGTGATCCCCGTCGGGGACGGAAACACCTTCGGCCACCCGACCAGGCAGGCCCTCGACGCCCTCTCGAGCGTCGGGGCGCGGGTGCTGAGGACCGATCGGGACGGAACGGTGTCGATCGTCCTGGAGGGATCCACCTACCGGGTGGAGACCGGCCGGTGAGGCATCCCGCCGGTCGAAGCGGGAGAATGCAGGGGTGGCGGACCAGATGAAACCGGCTTACCTGATCCACGGCACCGACACCGCCAAGATCGACCAGGCACGCACCCGGCTTCGGAAGCGTGCCGAATCCGAGGGCGGGGCCGCTTCGCTCGAGGTATTCGAGCCACTGGAAGGGCGGGGCAGCCCGGATGCCGACGCGCTGGCCGCCGCGATCGGCGCGATGTCGCTGATGCCCGGGCGCCGCTACCTGCTTGCCGACCGCATCGAAAAATGGGGCAAGCGCCAGGCCGCGACAGTGGTCGAGGCGATGCTCTCGGCGCCCCCGGAGACCACGATCGTCCTGATCTCACGAGGGAAGGCCCCCGGGGACATCGCCGCCACGGTCAAGAAGGTCGGGGGTGATTCACTCGGCTTCGAGGCTCCCAAGGCCAACCAGCTGGTCGCCCACCTGGTCAACGGCGCAGGGACCCGCGGTTTCGAACTCGATCCGGACGGCGCCCGGCTGCTGATCGCGCGCCTCGGTGACGACCTCACCCGACTCTCGACCGAGCTCGACCGACTCGCCGTCTGGGCCGGCCCCGGCGGCAGGGTCGAACCCGAAGACATCGAGGAGATGATCACGGATGCGACGGAGGTCGGCGGCTTCGCACTGGGGGACTCCCTGGTCGCCGGAGATCGTGCCCGGACCCTCGAAGTCGCGGAACGGCTGCTGGCCCAAGGAGTGACGGCCGGTTCGACGGTCTACCCGACGGCGACCGGGGTGCGGCGCGCCCACAAGGCGCTCTCGCTGATCGAGTCCGGCGTTCCGGCCAATCAGGTCGAACGGCAGCTCGGGCTTCCGCCGTTTCTTGCCCGAAGGCTGGTCAACTCGCTCTCGTCGGCTTCGGTCGAGGACATGCGTCGGGCCGCCATCGCCCTCGCCGACCTCGAGGTCTGGACCCGGGGCGGGGCCGACTACCCTGACGAGCTCGCCCTGGACCTGGCCCTGCTGGCCGCGACCTGAGGCGGATCGGGCGATGGGGAACGACGAAAACACCGGCCGGGAGGCCGGTGCTCAGGTCAGGCGTGAATCCGAGCGGTGCTCAGGAACCGGTGGCGATACGGGCCGCGCGCGACTTCTTGCGGGCACCGTTGCGACGGTGGATCGCACCGCGCTGGACAGCTTTGTCGATCCGGGAGACCAGAGCGCGATGCTCGGTCTGGACCGTTTCGCTGTCGCCATCCCCAACCGCGCTTTCCAGGCGGTTGAAGTAAGTCTTGATCGCACTGGTGAGACGTCGGTTCTCGACGCGTTCACGCTCGGTGCGGAGGATTCTCTTTTTCTGTGAGGCTATGTTGGCCATAAGTTCTGGGGTGCTCGCCGTCGGGGCCTTCCCCTTACGAGCGGCCGCCGACTATACCGATAGCGAGCTTGGACACGCCACCTGACCCCCATCTGAACCCGCCCGACGAGGCCGGGAGCGGCCGCGACGCGGAGGCTCTGGCGCGCTTCGAAGCGGCTGCCGAAGCCGCCGAATCCGCGGTCAGGGCTGCCTCTGAACGTGCCGGTGACGTTCATCGCGCGCTCACCCTCGCCGACCCCGAGGCGGCGATGTGGACCGCCGAGCATGAGCTCGTCGGGGTCGAGATCGCCGAAGAGGGGGGAGCTATCGACGTCGCCGGGGCCGCCGTCCCGCCGGTGGCCGTCGAGCCGGAGGCCGCGGCGCCGGCGAGCTCGAAGCCCGGAAAGCTGGCCCGATCCACCGCGTTCTTCTCGATCGCGACCGCCGCCTCGAGGGTGGCCGGTCTCGTCCGGGAGATCGTCGCCGCCGGCTACTTCGGGGTGACCGGGCCGATGTCGGCCTTCACCGTCGCCTTCCAGGTCCCGAACCTGATCCGGGCACTGTTCGCCGACGCGGCGCTGCAGCCGGCATTCGTGCCGATCTTCACCGAGCAGGTCGAGCAGGGAAAGGTGAAGGAGGCCTTCCGCCTCGCTTCGACGATGCTGCTCCTGGTGACCATGGTCCTGGGGGCGATCACCGCGATCTTCATCCTCGGGGCGAGCTTCATCATGCCCCTGTTCGCGCCCGGGTTCACCGCGGCCACGGAGAGCCTGATGATCGTGCTCTCTCAGATCATCTTCCCGATCCTGATCCTGCTCGGGGTGACCGGGGTCGTGGTCGGGATCCTCAACAGCTACGACCGTTTCGGCGCCTTTGCGATCTCGCCGTTCTTCTGGAACGTGACGATCATCGCGGTGGTGGTGGCCACGGTCCCGCTCTTTCCCGAGGACAAGCAGATCTACGCCTACGCGATCGGGGTCCTGGCCGGCACCCTGGTTCAGTTGCTGATCCCCACCTGGGACCTCCGCAACACCCCGTTCAAGTTCTCTCTCAAGGTCGACTTCAGCGACCCGAATGTCCGGCGGGTGCTGCTCCTGATGATCCCCGTGACGCTCAGCCTGGGGCTGATCAACTTCAACCTGCTGATCAACAGCTTCTTCGGCTCGCTGGTCAGCGACGAGGCGCCGGCTGCGATCGACAAGGCCTTCCGCATCTACCAGCTGCCGCAGGGCATCTTCTCGGTGGCGATCGCCACGGTGCTCTTCCCGACCCTGGCCCGGTTCGCGACCCGCAAGGACTGGGACAGCCTCCGCCAGACCCTCGGCAAGGGGATGCGTCAGATCGTCTTCGTGCTGGTCCCGGCGACCGCGGCGATCCTGGTCCTTTCCGAGCCGATGATCCGGATCGTCTTCGAGCGGGGCGAGTTCGGGCCGGCCCAGACCGAGCTCGTCTCGACGGCCCTCTTCTGGTTCGCGTTCTCGCTGCCCACCAACGGGATGTTCCTGCTGCTCAGCCGGACCTTCTTCGGGCTGCAGAAGCCGTGGATCCCGACGTGGATCGCGGCCGGGAACCTCGCGGTGACGGCGATCGCGTCGCTGCTTCTCTACAAGCCCTACGGGGTGGCCGGGATCGTCGGCGCGACCGCGATCGCGACGGCGGTCTCCGTGCTGCTCCAGACCGTGCTGCTCCGGCCCCGCGTCGGCGGGATCGAGCTCGGCAAGCTGATCGACTCGACCGTCCGGATCGCGATCGGGTCGGTCGCCCTGGCCATCGTCTCCTACGAGGTCTGGAATCTGCTCGACCACCTGCTCGGCCGCGGGCTGCTCGGACAGATCGTCTCGCTCGGCACCGGCCTGGGACTGGGCGGCATCGCCTACGTAGCCTGCTGCCGCCTGCTCAGGGTGCCTGAGCTGGAGCAGATCGTCGCCCTGGTGCGCCGCCGCTCATGAGCCTCGGTGCGTATCTGGTCGGCTGCCTCGGTCTGGCGGCGGGCATGCTCTCGGTGCTCACGGTCGCCGTACTCGGCCGGCGATCGCTGGTCAGCGGATGGACGGGACCGGTCGCCTGGATCGCGACAGGCATCCTCGCCGTGGCCGCCGCCCTTCTGCCCGCCCTGGCGCTCGGAACCTTTGGGTTGCTGAGGGGCTGGACCTGGCTGCTTCTGGTGGTGGTCGTGGCCGCCGTCCTCTGGCGGTGGCAGGGGAGGCTGCCCCGGGCGGGAGCGGATCCGCTCCTGGTCGAGACCGGCACCTCGCCCGCCCTCAACGCCGCCGGCCTGGCCGTCGCCGCCTCGGTGGTCGGCGTCTTCGTGGCGGGCGTGGGCTTCAAGCTCGGCACCGGAATGACCGGGTTCGACACCACCTGGTACCACGGGCCGTTCGCCGCCGGCTTCGCGCAGACAGGCGAGACCTTCTCGCTGCATCAGCTCGCGCCGCAGTTCCTCAGCTGGTTCTATCCGCAAAACTCGGAGCTCGTCCACGGGCTCGGCATGCTCACCTTCGGCAACGACTTCCTGTCGCCACTGATCAACCTCGTCTGGCTGGGCGGCTGCCTAACCGCCGCCTGGTGCATCGGCCGTCCCTACGGAGCGGCCCCGCTTTCGCTCGCCGGGGTGGCCCTGGTCCTCGGTTCGATGGCGATGTCCGACCAGGCCGGAGAGGCACGCAACGACATCGTCGGCACCTTCTTCGTCCTCGGCGGGCTGGCCGTGCTGATCAACGCGGCGGCGGGCGGGAGGAGAGTCACGATCGGACCGGCGGTGATCATCGCGCTGGCGGCCGGCCTCGCCGCCGGCACCAAGGTGAACTTCATCCCGGCAGCGGTCGCCCTGCTCGCGGGCGTGGTCTGGCTCGCCCCGCCGGCCGACCGGGCCCGGGCCGGCCTCGCCGGCCTCGCGGCGGCCCTGATCGGGGGCGGCTACTGGTACCTGCGGAACCTGGTCCACAGTGGCAACCCGCTGCCCTGGATCGACCACATCGGACCACTCTCCCTGCCCGGGCCGGCGCAGGATGTCGGCGGGCGGGACGCCGGATCCGTATGGGGGTACCTGGGGAACCTCGATGTGATCCGGGACTGGTTCCTGCCGGGGCTGCGCGACGGTTTCGGCCCGGGTTGGATCATCCTGATGCTCCTCTTCATCGCGGGCGTCGCCCTCTGCCTCGGCCGGGGATCGGGGCCCGCCCGTCGCACCGGGGCGGTGGTCGGGCTGGCGCTGGTGCTGGCCTGGCTGGTCGCCCCGACATCGGCCTCCGGCCCGGATGGGTCGCCGGCCGGATTCGTCTCCGGGCTTCGGTATCTGGCTCCCGCCCTCGCGGTGGGGATGGCCCTGGTCGGCAGCGGCTTCGGGCCCCGGGGCCCGGGCGCGAGATGGCTGGCGATGGGAACCCTTCTGCTGCTCGCGCCGTTCACGATCGACGCGGGCGGCGGCTGGGCCTTCCACCACTGGCTGATCGCGATCGCGGTCGGGGCCGTCTTCTGGGTCGCCGCACTGGCCCTCGTCGCCGCCTGGCGGCCGATGCTCGCGCCACGTTGGGTGCGGGCCACCCAGGGAGTGGGCGCGGTGGCTCTCGGCCTCACGGGCCTGTTCGTCGTCCTCGCCGGTCAGCCCGTCCAGCGGCACTACTTCGAGCACCGCTACGCCTCACCCGAGTTCACGACCCCCGGGCTCGCGGAAGCCTTCGTCTGGGCCCGCGGGATCGCGGGCGAGCGCGTCGGCACGACCGCGACCCGGCAGTACCCGCTCTTCGGCCTGAAGGTCGACAACCGGGTTCAGTTCGTCGGGGTGAAGCGACCCCACGGGGGGTTCGTGAAGGCCGAGTCGTGCCCCGAGTTCCGGAAGGCGGTAAACGACGGGAGCTTCCGGTATCTGGTGACCGCCCTCGACCGTTCCGGGGGGCGGCTTGAATACCCGAGAGAGGCTGGTTGGACGGCCACCGATCCCGCCTCCAGCGAGGTCCTGCGGCAGGAGGGAGCCGTCGTCTTTGCACTCGACGGACCCCTCGACCCCGGCGGATGCCGCTGACCGGCATACTCCTGAGTCCGCCTATGGAACTGATTCGCAACTTCTCGATCATCGCCCACATCGACCACGGCAAGTCGACCCTGGCCGACCGGAT
This sequence comes from Conexibacter woesei, assembly GCA_040391885.1. Classification (GTDB taxonomy): domain Bacteria; phylum Actinomycetota; class Thermoleophilia; order Solirubrobacterales; family 70-9; genus 67-14. Next base: position 8,607 of record JBEBXB010000065.1, read on the forward strand.
CCTCGAGATCACCGGCGCCGTGGACCCGCTCAAGATGCGAGCCCAGGTGCTCGACTCGATGGACCTGGAAAGGGAGCGGGGGATCACGATCAAGGCTCAGGCGGTGCGGACGGAGTTCACCGCCGCGGACGGCCAGACCTACCACTTCCACCTGATCGATACGCCCGGCCACGTCGATTTCTCCTACGAGGTCTCGCGGTCACTGGCCGCCTGCGAAGGCGCGCTGCTGGTCGTCGACGCGGCCCAGGGCGTCGAGGCCCAGACCGTGGCCAACACCTACCTCGCGATCGAGAACGGCCTCGAGTTGATCCCGGTGATGAACAAGGTCGACCTTCCGGGCGCCGAGCCGGAGCGCGTCGCCCAGGAGATCTCCGACCTGATCGGCGTCGACCCCGACGAGATCCTGAAGATCTCCGCCAAGACCGGCGAGGGCGTGGTCGAGGTGCTCGAGTCGATCGTCGAGAAGGTCCCGCCGCCGAGCGGCGATCCTGCCGGCCCGTCCCGCGCCCTGATCTTCGACTCCGAGTTCGACCAGTACCGCGGCGTGATCGCCTACGTGCGGATGATGGACGGCAAGTTCAAGAAGGACGGCCACATCCTCGCCATGCAGAACGGCACTGAAGCCGAGCTCGATGACATCGGCTTCTTTCGCCCGATCATGACTTCGATCGACGAGATCGACGTCGGTGAGGTCGGCTACGTGATCACCGGGATCAAGGACGTCGCCAAGCTGCGGGTCGGTGACACCCTCACCGACCTCGTCAATCCGGCCACCGAGCCGCTGGAGGGCTATCGCGACGTCAAGCCGATGGTCTTCTGCGGTCTCTTCCCGATCGACACCGAACGCTACGAGGACATGCGCGACGCCCTCGACAAGATGGGCCTCAACGACGCCGCCCTGACCTGGGAGCCGGAGACCTCCGACGCACTCGGCTTCGGCTTCCGCTGCGGCTTCCTCGGCCTCCTCCACATGGAGATCGTGCGCGAGAGGCTCGAGCGGGAATACGGGCTCGAGCTGATGGCGACGAGCCCGACGGTGCGCTACGACGTCCACCTCACCAACGGCGAGAGCATCGAGGTCCGCAGCCCCACCGAGATGCCCGACCCCGCGAACATCGAGTCGATCGAGGAGCCGTACATCCGGGCTACCGTGATCACCCCGACCGAGTTCGTCGGGCCGGTGATGGAGCTCTGCCAGAACC
>JBEBXB010000066.1:0-9712 GCA_040391885.1 Conexibacter woesei
CAGGGTCTGGTCCTCAACGTGACCGGGGGCCTGTTCGGGGGTATGTAAAACTGTTTGGCCGGTGCCGGGGGTCGCCGCGAAGAGCAGCGCTCGCTGCGCTCGCCAGGCTCTTCGCGACGACCCCCGGCACCAGCTGTTCCTGCGGTTGCTTTCCGCGTGACAAGAAGGGCCCCGTATGTACGGGGTCCTTCTTGTCGGTGTCTTCCATCCCGCGACGCCTGCCGGTTATGGGCCGGCCGGGAAGCTCGACGGGATGATCGTCGGCATCCCGCTCAGGTAGAGCCACTGCTGCCAGTAGTCCTCGAGCAGGGCCAGGTTGGCGCCGGTGAAATCACTGACCTCCAGCGCCAGGTCGATCGCCTGCCGGGTCGTGATCACGTCGTGGGCGTATCGGGCCTGGAGCTCGTGGGCATACTCGAAGAACTTCGTGTCACCCACGATCTGGCGGTATCCCTCGAGCGCCATTCCCGGCCTGGTGTAGGACGGGAACGTGTTGAACAGGTTCGCCGGATTTCCGCCGACCGTCGCCGGAGGCTGGTTCCACTTCGTCCCGGGCGTGTAGTTGTTGGTCCACTGGGTGGCCGGGACGGACGGTCCCTGGAAGTACCAGGCGCCCCAGGTCGCCCAGCCTTCGTTGAACCAGATCTCCAGCCATGAGGCCGGACCGACCGAGTTCCCGAACCATTGGTGTACCCACTCGTGTGCCTGGGTGTTCGCCGAGATCGAAGGTCCGGCGCCACCCCCCGCGTAATGCGACTTGCCCTGGTTCTCCAGTGCGTATCCCAGCTGCGGCACCCAGCCGGCGATGTCACCCCCGGAGTCGATCGGGTACGAGCCGAACAGCGGCGTGAAGAGGTCGAGCAGACCCTGCTGTGCGCCGAACCGGGTTTCGAGATTCTCGATCTGGGTGGGCGTCGCGGCCGAGTCATAGTAGTTGTAGGCCGGGAGTACCCGCCCGGGGCTCTGGCTGTCGTCGGTGATCGTGGTGTGCGTCGCACTTTGGGTCAGCGGGGCGACGGTCGCCGTGGTCAGATAGGTGGCCGCCGGGACCGTGCTGTCCCAGACCCAGGTCGTCGTCCCGTCACCGTTGTCGGTCTGGGACTCGAGCTCACCTGTGCCCAGAGCGACATGCGTGCTCGGGGCGGTGGTGGTCGTGGTGAACGTGGCCTTGTCGTACGGGATGTTGTTGCTCGGGAACCAGCTCATCGCCCCGATCGGTTCGTTCACCGTGAACGAGCCGTGACAGTTCGGATTGGCCGGATCGGTCGGATTGCCGGAGCGGCAGTACCGGACCCAGCCCTCCCAGGATCCGTCCGGGTCGGTTGTCTGTTCGACGAAGCCGGAGTAGTCGACGCTCACCTCGAAGGTCTCGCCCTCCGGAACCCACTGGCCGCGCGAGAGGTCGACGATCAACTTGGCGTCGGGGTAGGTGGTGTCCGGACTGACCATCATGTCGGTCAGCCAGAACGCGACCGGTTCGCCGTTGACCCGCACGTCGTCGATCGTCATCTGGTTGGGATCGAAATCGAGACTGAACCGGGAGAGGTTCTGGGTCGCCCGGGCTTCGAGCGTGGTACTGGTGCCCGGGGCGAACTCGTTCGTCGCCGGGTCGTAGTCGAGCTGGATGTCGTAGTGGAGCGCGTCATATCCACCGTTGCCGATGCCGCGGAACAGCCGGTCTCCACCGGTGGTCGCACCCGGCGAGTAGCCGTTCTCTCCGGTCGGACCGCTCGGCCCGGTCGGTCCGGTCGGCCCGGTCCCGCCGGTGGGACCCGTCGGCCCTGTCGGCCCCGACGGCCCTGGCTTTCCAGGCTTTCCGGGTTTGCCCTTCGGGCCTTTCTTCTGCTGCCGGATTGTGACCCGTGAGGAGATGCAGTTCCTCTTTCCGACGGCCTTCAGGCAGGTGACGCGGAAGTACTTGCCGGTCTTGACCCGACTGGGAATTCGCGCCGCAAGCAGGAACCGGGAGCGGCTCTTCGCGCCGATCGCGACCCTTCTCTTCTTGCCGAGCAGTGTTCTTCCGGCGGCGTTTCGCTTTTTCGAGAGCGTCACTTTGACGTTGCCGCGGACGGTGCGGGACGTCCGGTTTACGACCCGTCCCGAGACGACGTACTGACTGCCCTGTCTCATGTTCTTGGCTGAGTTCGACTTGGTGACTGCAACCTTCGCCCCCGCTGCCTCGGCTGGGGATGTCATCAGGACAGCCCCCGAGGCGACCAGTAGACAGGCGAGGAGTGCGATCCACCAGCCGCCCGAAGCGGACTTGATTGCGCTGGAACTCACGGTTCCTCCTTATGCGTTTCTCGGGGCCGCAGTACTCCTCCCCGCGCATCGCGACCGTGTACGCACCCATCCTCGCCGATCGGACCGGCTGTCGCCACCCGTTTTTTGAAGGTGTCCTATGTGGGCCGGAACCGGTGGCAATAAGCCGAAGCTGATCGCTTCAGCCGAAGACTGACTTCAGTCTGTGCGCCGGGGTCAGTCGGCGCGGCGGTAGTCAGTCGTTCCGGCGGGCCTCAGCCGGTGGTTCGCCGTCGCCGGACAGCGACTCAGGAGGCCAGGAGCCGAACCAGTTGTCGCGGCCACCGTCGACCGTGATCACCGAGCCGGAGTGGAAGTCGCCCGCATCGCTGGCAAGGAAGGCGAGCAACCAGGCGATCTCCTCCGATTCGCCGGTTCGCCCGAGGGGGATGGTCCGGTCGATGACGTCGACGATCTCCTTCGGGTATTTGTTGACGAAGGTGTCGGTGGCGAACTGGCCGGCGGCGATCGCGCAGGTGCGGATCCCGAAACGGGCCCACTCGGTCGAAAGCGTCTTCATCATGTTCTCCACGGCGGCCCGGGCGGCACCCGAGTGGACCATGCCGGGCATCCCGCCGTGCGGTGAGAGCGTGATGCTCAGGACCTTTCCCGACCCTTGGGGGATGAAGGCCTTGGTCGCGGCGGCGTGGGTCATCAGCCAGGTCCCGGTGACGTTCAGCTCGATCACGGTGCGAAAGCCCTTGGCGCTGACCGTCTCGGCCGGGCTCAGGAACTGCCCGCCCGCATTGTTGACCAGCGTGTCGAGCCGGCCGTGACGGGCGACGATGCCGTCGAAGAACCGGTCCACCGCCTCTTCGTCACGGATGTCGAGCGGCTCGAACTCGAAGGTTCCGGGGAGGTCCGCGGCCTGCGCCGCGGTCTCCTCGAGGGGCTCCTCGCGACGGCCGCAGCCGATCACGGTCGCACCGAGCCTGGCCATCTCCAGGCTCGTCTCCCGGCCGAATCCCGAACCGGCACCGGAGATCGCGATCACGCGTCCGGAAAGGAGGTCGTCGCGGAATATTCGTGAACGTACGGTTTCGCCCATGAGCTGCGGGCCATCCTATCCCTGCCATCAGGCGCGGTAAGGTCAGCCGGGTGAAGGTGCACGCCGAACCGAGACCACTCGAGACCCCGCTTCCCGGCGGCCAGACCGGGGCGACCGTGACGGTCGAGCCGATGATCTCCGGAACCTTCAGCTCGCCCGACATCATCCTGTCGAGCCCCGACGGCGAGGTCGGCAAGCTCAAGCTGCTGCGCTCGCTCAAGGACGACCGCACTGCGGAGCCGGTCCCCGCCTTCCTGATCCGCCACCCGGGCTACGGCCCGATCCTGGTCGACACCGGCCTCCATCCTTCGATCGCGTCGGACCCGACCGAGAACATGGGCCGGTTCGGCAACTGGTTCTACCGGCCCCAGTTGGAGCCCGGCGACGACATCTCCTCGCAGCTTCGCGACCGGGGCGTCGACCCCGCCTCGATCAGGCTTGTCATCCTCACCCACCTTCATCTCGACCACGCTTCCGGCATCGCCGACTTTCCCGACGCGACCCTGATCGTCTCCGCGCCCGAATGGAAGGCGGCGACCACCGGCACCTTCCCCTCCCTGCGCGGCTACCACCGGCCGCAGTACGACTACGCCTTCGATTTTCGGACCGCCAGCTTCGACGGGGACCAGGTCCGCTCTTACGCCTCCTTCGGACGCACCATCGATCTTTTCGGCGACGGCTCGGTCCGGCTGGCGTTCACTCCCGGCCACTCGTCCGGGCATCAGTCGGTGATCGTCCGGCTCAAGGACCGCGACATGGCGATCGCCGGCGACGCGCTCTACCTGGAGAGCCAGCTGGAGTCCGGGGCCGATCTGCCCGGCGTGATGGCGGACGCACACAACTACAAGCGCAGCCTGCAGGAGTTCCGGCTATTCCGGCGTCAGTACCCGGAGGCCGTGATCACCGCCGGCCACGACGCCGCCTTCTACGAAAGCGCCCCCGAGAAGTTCGAGTAGCGGCTTACTGCTCGATCGTCTCGCCGGGCTCGGGGACCGGCATCTTCTCCCTGAGGGCGCGCTTGACTCCGCCCCGGCCCTTTTCCTCAAGGCCGGTGTACATCAGCTTGACTTGGTCGAAGACCTTGTTGGCGACCTCCATCTGCTGCTCCCGTGTGGAGTTCGGCACCACCGGGAAGCTCTGCGGCTCGCCGAACTGGACCGTCACCTTCGGGAAGGTCAGCTTCTTCCACTTGCGTACCGAAGCGGAACCGTGAATCGCCACCGGCACGACCGGGATGCCGTCCTCGAGGGCGATCCGCCCGATCCCCGGACGGGGCTCACCCAGTCCACCGGTCCGGGACCGGCCGCCCTCGGCGTAGACGAGGACGACGCCGTCCCGCTCGAAGATCGAGGTGACCGTCTTGAAGGCCTCGTCGTCGGCGTAGCCCCGGCGCACGGGGAAGACGCCGCCGTGAGAGAAGATCGAGGTCAGGATCGGCGGGCCGAAGAGCTGGGACTTGGCCATGAACCGGATCCGGCGCCGCAGGAAGACTCCGGTGAAGAAGTGGTCCATCTGGCTGAAGTGGTTCGGGGCGAGCAGCACCGGGCCTTCCGCGGGCACGTTCTCGGTGCCGAGGGCACGGGTGCGGTAGAAGAACAGGGCGATCGGGGTGAGGATGGCGCGAACCATCTCGTAGACCCAGTTTGGGTCCTTGGTCCGGGACCGCTCGTGGAACTGGTCGAAGTACTCGGCGGGACGGGGGTCTTTGTAAACCTGCTTCTTGATCTCTGCCATGGCGTGCGAAGAGCTAACCCGATGGGCTGCGCCGGTTACACCCGGCGACTCACAGATACACCGAGCTCGACCGATGGAGCCTGGCTTCGCTCGCCATCAGGCCGGTGCGGCCCAGCCGCGGGATCTCTCGACCGCACGAGTCCACTGTTCCTGCAGCGAGCCGGCTTCGTCCCGGCTCATCTTCGGCTCGAAGATGTGACTCGATCGCCACAGGCGGGTCACGTCGGATTCCGTCCAGATCCCGGCGCCGATCCCGGCCAGGAGCCCGGCCCCAAAGGCGGTCGTCTCCGGGATCTCCGGCACCTCGACCGGCACCCCGAGCAGATCCGCCTGGAACTGCATCAGCCACCGGTTCGCGACCGCGCCCCCGTCGACCCGAAGCCGTTCGAGCTTGTGGCCCGAGGATCTCTCCTGGGCGGTGACCGCGTCCGCCGTCTGGTAGCCGATCGCCTCCAGGGCCGCCCGGGCCAGGTGGGCCCGGCCGGTGCCGCGGGTCAATCCGACCATCGTGCCGCGCGCGTACGGATCCCACCACGGGGAGCCGAGCCCGGTCAACGCGGGGACGAAGTAGACGCCGTCGTTGGAGTTGAGCGACGCCGCCATGCTCTCTGTCTCCTCCGCCTTCTCGATGATGCCGAGGCCGTCCCGCAGCCACTGGATCGCGGAACCGGTGACGAAGATCGAGGCCTCGAGGGCGTAGGTGACCTCGTCCCCGATTCCCCAGGCGATGGTCGAAAGCAGGCCGTCGCCCGGCTCGGGCCGCTCGGTCCCGGCGTTGAGCAACACGAAGCTCCCCGTGCCGTAGGTGTTCTTGCCCATGCCCGGCGTCAGGCAGGCCTGGCCGAACAGGGCCGCCTGCTGGTCGCCGCCTATCCCCGCGACCGGTACCTCGCCGCCGAACTCGGAGGTCACCCCGAAGATGTGGGCCGAGGGACGGACCTCCGGCAGCGAACCCGGGTCGACCCCGAAAAGCGCGCACAGGTCCGGATCCCAGCCGAGCGAGGCGGTATCGAAGAGCATCGTGCGCGCGGCGTTGGTCAGGTCGGTGAGGTGCTCGCCGCACAGCTTGTGGACCAGCCAGGAATCGATCGTCCCAAACTTCGCCCGTTCGGCCCCCTCGACGTTGGCCAGCAGCCACTCGATCTTGGTCGCCGAGAAGTATGGGTCGAGCACCAGCCCGGTCCGTTCCCGCACCAGTGCCTCCGCCCCGGCCGCCCGCAGCTCGTCGCACCGTTCCGCTCCGCGGCGGTCCTGCCAGACGAGTGCGTGGTGGATCGGCTTGCCGGTGTCGGGGTCCCAACCGACGATCGTCTCCCGCTGGTTGGTGATCCCGATCGCGTCGAGATCCCGGCCGGTGATCCCCGCCCCGGCGAGCGCCCGGGTGGCGACCGAGCGGGTAGTGCCCCAGATTTCTTCCGCGTCGTGCTCCACCCATCCGGGCTTCGGGAAGTGCTGGGTGAACTCGGCGTAGCCGCGCCCGACGATCTTGCCCTCACCGTCGAAGACGAGCGCGGTCGAGCCGGTCGTGCCCTGGTCGATCGCGAGGATCAAGGCAGCCGCCTCCCGTCGGGCCCGCGACCGCCGCGCCGCGCCCACCAGACTCGGGCGAAGTCGAGCAGCTGCCGGGCCCGGTGGACGAACCCCTTGAAGTTGCGACCGGTGGCCTTGTGGGCGAGGTCCAGCTCATACTCGCGGAGGCGATATCCGGCGCGCACGGCATCGATCGTCATGCCGGTCTCCATGCCGTAGGCCGGGGCGAACGGCAGCACGGCCTTCAGGACGTCGATCCGCATCGCCCGCTGACCGGAGATCGGCGCGGACGGGGTGGCACCGCAACGCTTCCGGATGACCCAGGCCGAGAAGCCGAGGGCGATGCCGAAGCCGCCACCCACCCGGCGGGCGAAGGCGGCGACCGCGAGATCGCATTCATCCGCTTCGACCGCGGCCACGAGCCGGCCGAGGTGACCGGCGGACCGGGCGAGATCGGCGTCGCAGAGCAGCACGGTCGCCGGCAGCTCGGGGTCGCTCAGCATCGCTTCGGCGCAGGCCGTGACGTTGCCGCCCTTGCCGTGGGTCCGGCCGCGACGCACCACCTTGGCCCCCGCCGCCAGGGCGAGGTCGTTGGTGCCGTCGTCGGAGGCGTCATCGGCGACCCAGATCGCGGCACCCGGGAAAGTCTCCTTCAGGGCGCCGACCGCCTCGCCGATCACGTCCGCTTCGTTGCGGGCCGCGACCAGCACCGCCAGGGACTCGAACTCTCCGCTCGCCATCCGGCCGGACTCTACCGCCGCCGGGCGTCGCCCCACCGCCCCGCCGAGCTTCCCGACTCACCGCCGATCCCCCCGCCCCGGTGGTAACGCGCTTTTTACCCGCTATAGGGGTACAAGTCGCGCCACCTTTCGATCCCGGGCAGCAATCACCTCAGCCAGCCGACTCAAATAGAGTGCGGCACCATGGCGAATATCGAAGCTCACATCACCGGCAACGTGTGGAAGATCCAGGTCAAGGTCGGGGACGAGGTTTCCGAAGAGGACGAGGTCATCATCCTCGAGTCGATGAAGATGGAGATCCCGGTCGAGTCCGAGGACGACGGCGTGGTCAAGGAGATCCTCTGCGAGGAAGGCCAGTCCGTCACCGAGGGTGACGTCCTGATCGTCCTCGAGTAACCACGACATTCACTGCGGCACGGAGCAAGGGGCGATCGAGTGAGCGGCGAACTGGAGTCGATCGAGACGGGGAGCGAAAAGCTCAGGCTGGACTTTCCGGCCGAGGCGGTCGCCCGGCTGACGATCTCGAACCCGAGCAAGCGGAACGCTCTCGACCACGAGATCCTCGACGCGATCGCCGCCACCGTCCCGCAGCTGGACCGCGGCATCGAGGTGCGGTGCCTGATCATCACCGGCGACGAACCGGTCTTCTCGGCCGGATACGACATCGGCGACATCCCCGCGGAGAGCTTCGAGACCGACGCCGAGGCGCTGGTCGCACACCCGTTCACCGCCGCCCTCGACGCGATCGAGGATTTTCCCTGGCCGACCGTCGCCGCCCTGAACGGCCACTGCCTCGGCGGGGCGTTGGAGATGGCGGTCACCTGTGACCTCCGGATCACAGCCCCGCAGGCGAAGCTGGGCATGCCCCCGGCCAAGCTGGGGCTCATCTACGGCCACACCGGGCTGATCCGGTTCGTCCGCACGATCGGGCTCCCCCGCACCCGCGAGCTCTTCTACACCGGTGACATGCTCACCGCCGGACGGGCCGACGAGATCGGTCTCGTCAACCGGGTGATCGACGGGGACTTCGACGAGGAGTCGGTGATCTTCGCGGCCGGCATCGGCGCCAACGCCCCGCTTTCGATGAAGGGCAACAAGCAGGCGCTCCGCACGATCACCGACAACCCGGTCCTTTCCGACCAGCAGATCCAGGAGCTGGTCGAGCTGCGCGAGTCCTGCTTCTCCTCGGAGGACTTTCGCGAGGGCATAACCGCCTTCGGCGAGAAGCGCAAACCGAACTGGACCGGCCGGTAGCGGCTACTTCGCCAATCGGCTTCGGAGGCTGAGTACCCTGTCGACGGAAGCGCGGAACTCACTCCGATCAAGGCTCTTGGCGCGCAGCTTGCGGGCCATCGCGGTCTCGCCCTTCAGCGCCTCCCGCCAGTCTCCGTAGAGCAGCAGGTCCATGCCCGCCCGGGCTCCTGCCACCGCGGCCTTCTTCGAGCCGCCAAAAGCGCGGGCGGCGGTCGCCTCCAGCGCGTCGGTGATCGTCACCCCCTTGAAACCGAGACGGTTGCGCAGCTCGCCGGTGACGATCCGGCGGTTGAAGGCGGCCGGCTTGTCGCCGAAGGCGGGATAGATGGCGGTGCCGACCATGACCATCTCGCCGCCCTTGCGGATGAAGGGTCGGTACGGGGCCATGTCGATCCGGCGTAGCTGCCGCTTTGAAAGGTTGATCCTCTGCACGGCGTCGTCGGTGTTGAGGGAGGCAGAGCCGAGCCCCGGGAAGTGTTTCGCCGTGGCGGCCACACCGGTCTTCTCGAGTCCCTCGGCGAAGGCGACGCCGGTCTTGCCCACCCGTTTCGCGGTGCGACCGAAGCCGCGCCCGGTGACATCGATGTTGCCGCCCGCACGGGCCACGTCGAGCACCGGAGCCAGGTCGACGTTGAATCCGGCGTTCTTCAGGTTCCGGCCGGTGAGCCGACCCTGCCGGCGTGAGAAGGCGACGCCACGGGCCCCCATCTGGGCCGCGGAGAAGTTGGGGGCCCCGCCGAGGCGCTTGACCAGCCCGCCTTCCTGGTCGACCGTGATCAGCAGCGGGGTGCGGCGCAGCCCGGCCGGGCGGGGGATCGCCTGGAGCTGCCGGTTCAGCTTGCGAACCTGACGGCGGGATCCGAGGTTGTCGGCGAAGAGGATGACCCCGCCGATCCGCCCGGCGCGTATTGCGTTCCTGACCCCCTTGGGGATCGACCTGCCGGAGAAGCCGGCGATGGTCCGCTGACCGGCCAGCTGGTGAGGGGTGAAGTTGGCGGCGACGGAGGCCTCCGCGGCGACGGGAATGGGGGCGGCGCCGATGCCGTCGTTGGCGGTCGCGTCGGGGGCGGATACCCCCACGAACAAGGGGGCGGCCCCCCCCGTA
>JBEBXB010000067.1:0-9703 GCA_040391885.1 Conexibacter woesei
TGGAGTTCGACGTCGAGACCGGCCTCGACCTCGACGAGGTGATGGCCACGGTCCCCGATCGCGAAAGCCTGCGCGACTTCATGCATGAGTTCGAGCTGAAGGCCGCTCTCGCCCGGCTCGAAGAGGCCCTTGGGGACGACGAGCCGATCCCCGGAGTCACCGAGGAGGCCCCGGCCCCGACCGAGATCGCCGTTTCCGAAGGCACGGTCGCCGACCTCGCGGAGGGACCGATCGCGATCGAGATGTACGGCGGCTGGGCCGCCACCGACGGCGAGAAGGTGGTGGCCGGGGACGGCGCTTCGGAGGAGTTCGCGGCCGAGGTCACCGGCCGGCCCCTGATCGCCCACGATCTGAAGGCCATCGGTGGGCGCGCCGGCCTCTTGGCGGCCCTGGAGGCGACCGGTGCCGGGCCCCGGATCGCCCACGACACCATGGTCGCCGCCTACCTCCTGGAGCCGACCCGTCGGGGTTACGCCCTCGACGAGCTCGCGGTCGCGGCCGGGCTGGCGCCTTCCGGCCTCGACGACGAAGACGGGCAGATGTCCCTGATCATCGAGGAGGAGGGGGAGGAATCGGGCTCGATCGCGCCCGAGATCGCCGCCACCGTCTGGAACCTGGCGCAGGTCCAGCGGCCCCGGCTGGAGGAGGCCGGGCTGGTCTCGCTGCTGGAGGACATCGAGCAGCCGCTGATTCGGGTCCTGGCCGCGATGGAGCGGATCGGGCTGAAGCTCGACCGGGAGAAGGTCGACGAGATGGCCTCCGGCATGGTCGAGAAGATCTCGCAGCTCGAGTCCGAGATCCACGCGCATGCCGGCCGGGAGTTCACGATCGGCTCGCCCCAGCAGGTCGGCCAGGTGCTCTTCGACGAGCTCGGCCTCACCCGCAAGCGGCGCGGCAAGACCGGCTACTCGACCGACGCGCGGGTCCTCGCCCAGATCCGGGAGGAGCACGAGATCGTCGGCCTGATCGAGCAGTGGCGCGAACTGACCAAGCTCAAGAACACCTACCTCGAGCCCCTGCCGGAGGCGATCGATCCCGAGACGGGGCGTGTCCACACCACCTTCATGCAGACGGCGGCCCCAACCGGCAGGCTCTCCTCGATCCAGCCGAACCTGCAGAGCATCCCGATCCGAAGCGACCTCGGTCGGCCGCTCCGGGCCTGCTTCGTGGCGGAGCCCGGCAACCTGCTCGTCTCCGCGGACTACAGCCAGGTCGAGCTTCGGATCCTCGCCCACGTCGCCGACGAAGAGGTGCTGAAGGGGTTCTTCCGGGCCGGCGAGGACGTCCATTCGGCGACCGCCGCCCAGGTCTTCGGAATCGATCCCGGCGATGTCGACGAGGCCCAGCGTTCGAAGGCGAAGATGGTCAACTTCGGCATCGTCTACGGGCTGACCGGGTTCGGGTTGGCCGACCGGCTGAACATCTCGCGGGCCGAGGGCGACGAGTTCGTCAAGCGATACCTGGAACGGTTCCCCGCGGTCAACGCCTTCCGCGACCGGGTCGTGGAGGAAGCGGCGGAATCCGGGTATGTGACCACGCTGCTCGGGCGTCGCCGGCCGCTGCCCGAGCTTCGCTCCGGCCAGGCCAATACCCGCCGCCAAGGGGAGAGGCTGGCGATCAACACGGTGATCCAGGGCACCGCCGCCGACATCATCAAGATCGCGATGATCAAGACTCACGCCGCCCTGGTCGACCAGGGCCTCAGCTCCAGGCTGGTGCTCCAGATCCACGACGAACTGCTATTCGAGGGCCCGGCGGACGAAGCCGAAGCCGTGATCGACCTGGCCCGGCGGGAGATGATCGGGGCGTTCGAGCTGGACCCGCCGCTCGAGGTGGACGCCGGCTCCGGGCCGGACTGGCTTTCGGCCAAGTAGGCCGAGGGTCCCGACCAAGCCGGAAGGTCGTGAGCTCGGAGAACCATGGGTGAGTCGCTGACAACGCTGTTGATCGTGGCCGTCGGCCTGCAGCTGGCGCTCCAGGCTCCGATCAACAACCGGCTCGGCGACCGGGTCGGACGGCTCGGCGCCGCGCTGGTCAGCAATACGGTCGGGTCGGCGATTCTGATCGTCGCCTTCGGGGTGGTTCTCGCGACCGGGAACGTCGGCGGCTCCGAAGGGCCGTCCGGACTGCTGAACGTTCCCGCGTGGCAGCTGGTGGGCGGGTTCATCGGCGCGACCTGGGTAGCGGCCAGCGCGATCACCGTCGGCCGGATCGGTGCCGGGGTGGTCGCTTCGGCGGCGATCACCGGCCAGCTGATCGGTTCCCTCGCGGTCGACCAGTTCGGCTTGGTCGGCGTCGAACAGGAAACGATCTCGGTCCTGCGCCTTGCCGGTGCGGCCCTGCTGATCACCGGGACGGCGCTCGTCGCTCGCCGGACACCGGTCACCGCGTTCGCCTCGACCGGGGATGGGAAAGGTGGTGGACGGCACCTCGGGGCGATGCTGGCGGTGTTCGTGACCGGCCTGATGATGGGGTTCCAGCATCCGTTGAACGGGCTGCTCTCGGAGACGGTCGGCGCTTTCACCTCGGGACTGCTCAACTTCGTCACCGGCACGGTCCTTCTGCTGGTCGCGGTCCTGCTTTCCGGCCGGGCCGGCCGCCTGACCAGGGTCCGTGGGGTCGAGCCGCGCTACCTGCTCGGCGGGTTGGTCGGGGTGGTCACGGTGATCGCCTCGCTGTCCGCGGTCAAGGTTGTCGGGGCCACGGCCCTGGCGGCGGCGTTGATCACCGGGCAGCTCTGCGGATCCGTCGCACTCGACCGGGCCGGTGCCTTCGGGCTCGAGCGCCGCCCGTTCACTGCCCGGCGGATCGTCGGGGTGCTGCTCCTGCTGGTCGGGACGGTGCTCGCCGTCTCGTAAATGGCCCTGGCCGCGTCCGCTACTGTCGCTGGCATGGATTCACCAGCAATCCTTCGCCGGATCACGATAGCGCCCGTCAAGGGGATGCGGATCGAGTCGCTGGATCAGGCGGAGCTGACCAAGCAGGGCATCCCCGGGGACCGGGCCTTCTTCCTCGTCGACGGGAAGCGGAGGATGGTCAACGGCAAGCGGTTCGGAGCGCTCATGTCGATCGTCCCCGAGCACGACCGTGAGGGGCGAAGGTTGAGCCTCGGCTTTCCCGGCGGACGGTGCTCTGCGCCGATCGAGCTCGGGGATCCACAGGCGGTCACCTTCTTCGGGCTTCAGGTCCAGGCGAGGCCGGTCATCGGACCGTTCAACGAGGCGATCTCGGAGCACGTCGGGCATGAGCTGCGCTTGATGGAACGCCCCGAGAACCGTCCCGCGGTGGACCGTGGCGCGATCGCCGGGGTGACCCTGTTGGGCGCGGCCTCGATCGAGCGACTCCAGGAAAGGGCCAGCGAGTTCGAGCGGGATCGGGAGCCGGCTGAGGATCGTCTCGACCCCGGGCGGATCGATCACCGGCGGTTTCGGATGTCTCTGGAGTTCGACGGTCCCGGGCCGCATGAAGAGGATGGCTGGGTGGGCCGGGAGGTGCGGATCGGCGATGCGGTCGTCGCGGTCGGCGGACATGTCGGTCGGTGCGCGGTGACGACCCGCGATCCCGAGAGCGGCACATCGGACCTGCGGACTCTCCATTACCTCAAGGCCTACCGGGACCAAGTCCCGTCAGAGGAGCCCCTGCCCTTCGGTGTCTACGCCCGGATCCTCGAGCCGGGAACGGTTCGGTTGGGCGACCGGGTCTCCCCGCTCTGAGTCGCGGGCCCGCAGGCCTGGCTGGGGCTCGGGTGACGGGCCGGCCGGTCTACCTCCCGACCGCCCCGGATCGTCAGCCAGGCGATCAGCCCACCCAGGAGGGCGACCCCGGCGGCGATCAGCATCGCGGTGTGGAAGCCGTCCGAGAAGGCGTCGGAGCCGACCGTCGTCCCTGCCGTGAGCCCGGCCGCGGCCGGAAGCGCCGCGGAGGCCATCAACTGGGCCGACCTCGCCGCGGCGTTGTTCACGGCCGAGGCGATCCCGGCCCGGTCGTCCGGCAGCGCCCCGAGTACGGCAGTCGTCAACGGGGCGACGAAGATCGTCATCCCGATCCCGAATACGATCACCCCGGGCAGGACCGCGGTCAGGTAAGCCCCGTCCCGCTCTATGCCCGAAAGCAGCACCAGCCCGACGGCCAGCACGACCGGCCCGACGGTCATGGGCAGGCGCGGTCCGATCCGCTGGCCGAGCTTTCCGGCCTGCGGTGAGAACAGCAGCATGATCACGGTGGCGGGGATGGTCGCCGCCCCGGCTTCGAGGGCGCTGTAGCCGAGTACGTCCTGGAGCTGCAGCGACAGGAAGAAGAACATCGCCCCGATCGCGAAGTAGTTGGCGAGAGTGGCCACGTTGGCGCCCGAGAACTGCCGGGAGCGGAAGATGCTCAACGGCAGCATCGGGTCCGGGACCCGCCGCTCCACGACCAGGAAGGCTCCTAGGGAGATGATTCCCACGGCGACTGGAATTCCGATCCCCGGGTCGCCGAGACCGCGACCGGGCGCCTCGATCAGGGCGTAGGTGATCGTGGCCAGGCCGATGCTGGCGAGAGCCGAGCCGGCCCAGTCGGGCCGGTGCTCGGAACCGCGTTCCGCACGGGACTCCGGCAGGTGCTTCATGGCAAGCCACGCCGCGAGCAAAGCGACGAGCACGACCACCGCGAAGACCCAGCGCCAGGACGCGGAATCGACGAGCCAGCCTCCGACGAAAGGCCCGATCAGGGAGGAGATCCCCGACCAGCCCGACCAGGCCCCGATCGCGCGGCCACGATCCTCCTCGGCGAAGCTCGCCTCGACGATGGCGAGGCTGGCCGGGATCATCAAGGCGGCCGCGACTCCCTGCACCACCCGGAAGAAGATCAGCACCTCACCGCTGGGGGCGAGGGCGCAGAGCAGAGAAGCGACCGCGAAGGCGACCAGTCCGATCGCGAAGGTCCGCCTGCGCCCGTACAGGTCGCCGATCGAACCGCCGGTGATCATCAGGGCGCTCAAGGCCAGCAGGTAGGCGTTCATCACCCACTGCAGGCCACCGAGCTCCAAGCCCAGGTCACGGCCGATCGAGGGCAGGGCCACGGAAACGACGCTGGCTTCGAGGAAGGCCGCCCCGGAGCCCAGGATCACAGCGGCAAGCGCCCACCGGCCCCGGGCGGTGCCGTACCGAAGCGGCTCGGACCTCGCGTTGTGATCGGCCTCGGCCGCGGTCATTGATCCGAGTCTCGCCGATCGCTGCGGACCCCGTGGCGTTTATTCCCGTGCGTGGAGTCGCACCGAGTCTGTCGATCCCGATCGCCGGTACTGTCCCGTCGCATGGGAAACGGTTGGAAGCCACGAGTCCTGTTCGCCGCGATGATCTCGATCGCGGTTCTGGCCGTCGGTTGCGGCGGTTCGTCCGATGACGGTCCGGTTGACGAGGAGAGCCTCGATGGCCGAAGCTTCATCTCGAAGGAGGTCACCGGCCACGAGCTGGTCGCCGGGACCGAGGTCTCGATCTCGTTCAGCGGCGATTCCGTGAACGCGGTAGCCGGATGCAACGCCATGTTCGGCAAGTTCCAGCTGGATGGCGACCGGATGACCGTCCCGATGCTGGGCTCGACCAAGGTCGGTTGCGATCCGGCGCGGCTGAAGCAGGACCGGTGGCTGAGCGACTTCCTGTCGGGCGGCGCGACCGTTTCGCTGGACGGGGAAGAGCTGACCCTGACGGAAGATGACGTGGAACTGGTCTTCCACGAGCCGATCGCCGGCGATTCCTCCCTCATCGGGGTCACCTGGGAGCTGGAGACAGTCATCGATCCGGAAGGGGTCGCCACCAACGTTCCGGGTGGAAAGAAGCAAGCGACCCTGGAGTTCTCGAACGGCGGCACGATCGCATACGGATCCGGATGCAACGGAGGCTCCGGCAAGGTAAAGGTCGGTGACGGGACGATCGTGTTCGAGATGGTCTCCTGGACGGAGATGCTCTGTCAGGGCCCGGTGATGAAGGTGGAACGGGCGATGGAAAAGGTCATGCAGGGCGAGGTGGACTCGGAGATCGAAGTATCCGAGCTTTCGCTGAGCCGCAAGGGGACTACCCTGGTTTTCCGGGCCCGCTGAGCTCGGCGTCCGCCGCGGTGCTCTGGGCGCGTGAACGGGCGATGAACGGCAGGGCGATCGCGGTGATCGCGGCTCCGAAGACGTAGGTGGTGGCGTAGCTGTAGGCGTCGGCGGCCCGCCCGAGCACAGGCTGGATCACGACCCCGCCCGATGAGCCCAGCATCGAGTCGAAGGAGAGGATCGTCGCCCGCTGACGGGAGGGGATCAGGCCGTTGATGTAGGACTGGCGGATCGGGATCGCCGCCGAGTTGAACATCGCCCAGATCGCGATAAGGGCGACGGCCACCCAGAACTCCTGGATCAAGCCGATCAGCGCGAGCGCGGCGGCCCCGGAACCGATCGCTCCGATCAGGGCGGATGTCCGCAGCCGGAATCGGCGCCGGACGAACGGGGCGGCGAATCCACCGACGATCTGCGAGCCCGCCACCAGGGCGGCGGTGATGCCGGCGATCCCGTAGGCCTCCGGATCGCCGACGAGCTCCAGCAGATACGGCTGGAGGGCGTAGAACGCGTAGATGCCGACGCCGGCCGTGAAGGGCGAGGCCAGCATCATCCACTTGACGGCCGGGACCCGCCAGCCGTACTCGATCGAGTTGGCGGTGATCGCCTTCATCTCCCGGATGGTGCCGGAGCTCCGTTTGGGCTGGAAGCCGATGTCCCTCATCGCGTACCCGGCGAAGGCGAACATCACGACCAGGACGGCCGCCCGCATCAGGAACGGCACCCCCAGGCTGGTCAGCTGGGCGACGTAGCCGCCGGCCACGGAGCCGGTGAGCATCCCGATCCCGGTGACCATCTGGCCGCGTCCGAAGACTCCCTCCAGGTCACCGGTGAAGCCGGTCGCGTCGAGGGCGTCGACGAGCCAGGCCTCGACCGCCCCGGAGAAGAAGGTGAACCCGAGCCCGAGCAGCACCGAGACGACGGCCCACGCCCAGAACGGTCCTTCGACCTGCCAGAGCAACACGTAGAGCAGCGTCGTGGCCATCAGGGTCATGGTCCCGGCCATGTAGGAGACACGCCGCCCGATCGTGTCCGCGACCACGCCGGTCGGGATCTCGAACAGCACCATGCCGGCGGTGAAGAAGGCGTTGGCGGCGAAGGCCTCGAGATTGGAGAGGCCGGCGTCGAGCAGGAAGATCGTGTTGATGCCCCAGATGAAAGAGGCGGCCAGGGTGTTGCCCAGCATCAGGGTCAGATAGACCCGCTGGACGGAGCGTGGCGTGTGACGAGGATGGGGGAGGGCTTCGCCTGCGATCCCCTCAGATTCGCATACGGGATTCCCCCGAGCCGGACGGACGATTGGGGGCTCGCCCCGTCCGGCTCGGGTTGGTCCGTTCCCTGCTCAGCTGCTGAGCAGATCTTCGGTGATCAAGACCTTGGCTGACTTGTGGCTGTCGAGCGCCAAGGTCATCGCCTCGGGGGCGGATGACACCGGGAAGCGGTGGGAGACCATGTCGGCGAACGGGATGTCGCCCTGGTGCCGGTCGAGCAGAGCGAGCGTGTTCTCGTAGGCGAGGAGATCCTCGCCGCCGATGCCCATCATCGTCAGATTCCGGCCGCAGAGGACAGCCGGGTTGAAGCTCTCCTCGCCCATGTCGACGAAGTTGCCGACTTCGATCAGGGTGCCGCCGTCGCGCAGCATGTTGATCGAGGGGTTGAACGAGCCGGGGAACCCGGTGGCGTTGATGGAGACATCGACGCCCTCCCCGCCGGTCAGCTCCAGGACCTGGTCGACGACGTCCTCGGCCATCCCGAGCACCGGGTCCGCGTCGGCGAGCCGGGCGGCGATGTTCACGCGAAGCTCCGACGGGTCGACGACGATCACCTGACCGGCTCCCATGATCGAGGCCTTGATGGCATGCGCCTGGCCCAGGGCCCCGACCCCGACGACGGCGACCGAGTTCCCGGGCCGGAACCCGGAAGGGCTCGGCACTGCCGCGGCCCGGTCGATGGCGTGGGTGACGGCGAAGATCTCGGTCAGGACCGCGACCTCGGAGGGAAGGCTCTCCGGCACCCTGAACACGGCCGACCCGGGCTTCAGGTAGAGGTACTGGCCCCAGCCTCCGAACAGATGAGGCGGGTCCGTGATCGTGATCGAGTTGCCGTAGTTGTCGAGGTTGCGGCACAGGTAGTAGGGGAAGCCGCGCTGGCACATGTGGCAGTGCCCGCAGGCCCGGTTGGGAGCGGGCACGACCCGGTCACCCGGCTTCAGCTGGGTGCCGTCGCTGGCCCAGGCGCCGCCGTCGCCGACCGCTTCGACGAAGCCGACGTTCTCGTGTCCCTGGATGATCGGGAATGGGGTGGTGCGTTCCGTCTCGGCCCCGGCGTACTGGCCCATCTCGCCGCGGTAGGTGTGTTTGTCGGTGCCGCATATTCCGGAGGCGATCATCCTGAGAAGGACGGCCCCGGGCTCCAGCTCGGTCGGCAGCGGATAGTCACGGACTTCGAGTTCTCGGGGCGCGACCAGGGTCGCGGCCTGCACGGTTGCCATGTGGTTGCTCCTCCTCGGTACGGGCCCACGGATGCGGGCGCGGTGCAATATAGCGACCGGCACGGAAACAAGTAGAGCGCTCTAATCATGTCCTGGGTGGCGCCCCCCTTCGGACCCGTCCAGGCCGGGGCTACTTGCGGACGGGACCGGAGGTGGAGCGGGGCACCAGGGTGGGCGTGGTCCGGCGGACCGACTGCGTCCGGCGGCCGTCCAGGCGTTCCTTGATCAGGCGCAGGGCGATTCGCCCGATCTCCGCCCGTGGCTGGTCGATCGTGGTCAGCGACATGTGGTGCAAGGCCGCCAGGAAGGTGTTGTCGAACCCGACCAGGGAGATGTCCTCCGGGACCCGGAGCCCGGCGTCCTCCAAGGTGTCGAGGACCCCGCAGGCCTGAAGGTCGTTGCCGGCGAAGATCGCGGTCGGGAGCTCGGAGGGGTCGTCGGCTTCCGCCAGGATCCGCTCGGCGGCGAGCACGCCCGCCTGCTCGGTGAACTGTCCGGGCAGGACCCGGATGTGCTCTTCCAGGCCGGCGGCCTTCATCGCTCGCTTGTAGCCGGTGCGGCGGCCGGAGGAGGAGGCGGCGGCGCGGCCGTCGATGTGGACGATCCGCTCATGGCCGAGCTCGACCAGGTGATCGACGGCGAGTTTCGCTCCCAGAGCCTCATCCGTGGTCACGCAGTCGATCGAACTGTGGGTGGTGGTGCGACTGACCAGCACGGTCGGGGTTCCGTCTGTGATCGCGGCGATGTCGGCGATCTTCATGACCGGTGAGGCGACCACGATGCCGTCGGCACGGAACTCGGTGAGGGCCTCGAGCATCGACCGCTCCCGCTGAGGATCTCGTCCCCCGGTCGTCATCAGCACGCGCATGCCCTCGGAGGAGGCTTGCCGTTCGAGGCTGCCGGCGATCTCGGTGAAGAAGGGGTTGTTCAGGTCGTTGAGCATCACCCCGACCGTGTCGGTCCGGCGGCTGGCGAGGCTGCGGGCCATCGCGTTGGGCCGGTAGCCGAGCT
The DNA here is from genome assembly GCA_040391885.1 of Conexibacter woesei. Lineage (GTDB taxonomy): Bacteria > Actinomycetota > Thermoleophilia > Solirubrobacterales > 70-9 > 67-14. The sequence continues at coordinate 9,579 of JBEBXB010000067.1, forward strand.
TGGCAGCGGCCTGCTCGACCCTCTGCCTGCGCTCGTCACTGACCTTGGGACTGTTGCGGATGACCAGTGAGACCAGGGCACGCGAGACCCCCGCTTCTCTGGCGACATCCTCCATCGTCGGCTTC
>JBEBXB010000068.1:0-9646 GCA_040391885.1 Conexibacter woesei
CACCTTTCAACCTGCCTTTTTGCGCGCAATGCGCTGAAAAGTACGGGTTCGCTCACCGCCGCGGGTCGACGTCGGCGGCGGGGAAATCGTCAGCCGGAAGCCATGAGACCCCGGCGGAACCGCTTGAGACAACATGTATTCCCCCAGGAATACAACCTGTCCGACAGTATGTCAGCGTTATCGTCAGACAGATCGTTTAGCCAGCTCTGAAGCGAAATGACCAGGGAACTGCACCAGCAAGATCCCGAACGAAAAGAAAGCCTCCGAAGGGAGGCCCCGGTCCTGAGCCACAAGGAGGCCCCACCATGGAGGCCCCGGTCCTGAGCCACGAGGAGGCCCCACCTTGGAGGTTTCGGTCGCGAGCCACGAGGAGATCCCACCTCGGAGGTCCCGATCCTGGGCCACGAGAGACCCCCACCTTGGAGGTCCTGGTCGGTCAGCGGCGGCGGAGGGCCATGAGGCCCCCGACGACGAAGCCAGTTGCCACGGCTCCGACGACGATCTTCTTGCGGTGCTTGCGGATCTGCCCTCGCCAGTCGGTCAGTTCGGTGACTTTGTCGCGCAGATGGTCCACGGAGTTGCCGAGCTCGGCGCGCTGCGCCTCGATGTCCGCCCGGATCTGCGCAGAAGTGCGCTTGGGCGGCGGGGGCGTGTAGCCCGTACCGGCGTTGCCGGCCTTGACCGTGTCCGGGGTCGGGGTGACCGAACGGTCGACGGGCCTGACGTCGGCGGCCGGCCGTGCGGGGGTGCCGGGAACGGATGCTCCCGGGGCAGACGCCCCGGAGGCCGGGGTGCCGGAAGCGGGAATTTCGGAAGCTGGGGTCCCGGGAGCGGCGGCCCCGGGAGTCGGCGAGTCGGGAGCTCCGGGAGTACCGGGAGTCCCCGGAATCGGTCGATCAGGCGTTTCGTCGGTCATCGGTCATCTCCCGGGGTCAACATGGCCTTGGTCTTCTGGGCCTCTTCGATCGCCTCGGTCGGGATCGGGGCGCCCGTCTTCTCGAAGGAGTTGTAGGCGAACCAACCGGCCCCGGCCGCGATCAGGATGAAGAGCACGCCCTCGATCAGGTATCCCGCCCAGGCACCCCAGCCCAGCAGCGAAGCCAGGCCGAGAGCGAATGAGTGCATCAGGAGGATCAGCGCCAGAAAGGCGAACACCCCCGCGGCGATCCCGACAGCACCGCCGCGGGCGAGGGTCGAGACCTTCTCGCTGACCTCGGCCTTGGCGAGCTCGATCTCCTCGCGAACCAGGTTCGAGGTTCGTTCGGAGACTTCGAATACGAGCTCACCGATCGTCTTCTCGCTGTCCGGACGGTTGGGGTCGTAGGCGGCCATCTCTACTCGGGCGGTTCCTCGTTGAAGAATCGGCGGTAGGCAACCGCGGCGAGGCGGGCGGCGAGCATGCTGGCGACGGCGCTGCTCACCGTGAGCATGGCGCTCCAGGTTAGACGTCTGACAAGGTCATTATCCATAGCTCGGTTCACAATACCCGCCACACGCGCCGGTGACACGCAAGTCCGCGGGCACGCACCGGGATTCCCGGCTTCAGCGGGGTTCGAGGCCTTCGCTGATCGTGCGGACGAGCAGTTCGCGGGCGGAATCGAAATCCTGATCGCTGCCCGGGATCACCCCGAAGATCCAGCCCGAGAGCAGCTGCTCAATGGCACCGTAGAAAGCCATAGTGGCGAAGGCGGGATCGATGTCCTCCCGGAAGTCACCACTCGCCTGCCCTTCGGCGACGATCTTGGCGATCCGCTCGTAGGCGGCGTTGATCTGCTCGAGGTGGGTGCGACCGAACGAGTTGGCGGCGCGGGTCACCTCGACGATGATCACCTTCATCAGGTCAGGGTCATAGCGGTACGAATCGATGATGAACCCGGCGACCACGCCGAGCTTGTCGCGCGGAGAGAGGCTGCCCTTGTCGGTTTCCTCGATCGCCTCTATGAGCAGCGACCAGCGCTGGGTGAAGAGCTCGTTGAGAACGTTCTCCTTCGAGGAGAAGTAGTGGTAGACGAGCCCATACGCGACATCGGCCTCGTCGGCGATGTCGGCCACCCGGGTCGAGTGGAAGCCCTGACGGGCGAAGACCCGGACCGCCGCGTCGAGGATCTGACGGCGGCGTTCTGGGGCGGCTTCACGCGCCATCTGTCTCACCTCCGAAGATTCCCGGACGCCGGTGCTCGAGGGCCGGCAGGCTGGCGCGGATCTCGTCACGCCGGGCGAAGTCGAGATCGGCGGCGGCGAACCCCTCCCCTTCCTCGACCCTGGCCAGGACATCGCCCCAGGGGTCGACGATCATCGAGTGGCCCCAGGAGTCGAAGCTGGGCGCGGCCCGGCCGATCTGGTTGGCGGCGAGCACGAAGGACTGGTTCTCGATCGCCCGGGCTCGGAGCAACGGCTCCCAATGGTCCCGCCCCGTGGCAGCGGTGAACGCCGCCGGGACGGTGAATACGTCGGTTCCACGGTCGAGTAGGGCCCGAAACAGCTCCGGGAAGCGCAGGTCGTAACAGATGGTCAGACCGACCCGGACCGGCTCGGCTCCCGCCCGGGGGACGTCCGTGGTCACGAGTTCCCGCCCGGCACGCTCGAATCTGGACTCGCGGTAACTGACCCCGCCGACATCGACGTCGAACATGTGGAGCTTCTCGTAGGTCGCCGTCACCTCGCCCTCGGGAGTGATCACGGCGGAGAGGTTCGCGGGCATCGTCGCGGTGGCGGATTCGCCTCCCGTCTGACCTTGACCTTCGGTGTCGCGTTCGGTGCCGTCAGGAGGGGTGACCTCCGCGGTCAGGCTACCCGCGACCAAGGTCACGCCCAGCTCCCGTGCCCACTCCCGGGCGGCGGTGATCGCCCTGCCCGTCAGCGGTTCGGCGCCGGAGGTCAGTTCCTCGCCGGTCGCCAGCAACGGCCACTTCTCGGGCAGTAGCAGCAGCTCGGCACCGTCAGCGGCAGCCGCCCGCACCAGGGAACCAGCGGTCGCGAGGTTCCGCTCCCGGTCGGCGGTGGAGTTCATCTGGAGTACGGCAGCTCGCATCGGAAAACCGGACGCGCCAAGTTGATTGACACGTCAATCGGTCCCGTCAGTATAGGCGTCTTCCAGTTATTCCGACCCCTGCGGGCGGGGATGAAAGACGCCGGGCCGACCCCTGAGGGCCGGCCCGGCAATAACGTGATTAATAGGCTGGCCCCTGGGGGCCGGCCCCGCGATTCAATGGCGTGAAGCCGGGGCCATTACCAGCCCTTGCCGACCGCCTTCGCCCCGCCGTTCAGCTTCTTCACCTGGAGGCCAGGTGACTTCTTCTGTTCGGCGGCGCAGAACCTGTCCTGGACCCAACCGCTGTTCGAGAACAGCTTGGTCTGGTCCTTGTAGTGCGGCGACGCCTCATTGGTCGCCGCCTGCGAGTAGGTCAGGATCGTCTTGACGTCCGGGCACTTCTCCCCGGTCATCGAGGCCATGATGATGAAGCTCGACCCGTGGACGACCGAGTCGTACTCGCCGGTGGCGCTGTTCCGGTTAGCGGTGATCACGTTGAACATGCCGGGACCGCCGGGACCACCCGGGATCGGGATCTTCTCCCCGGCCTTGGTCACGAACTGGTAGTCGCGCCAGGTCGCGTCCAGCGGGATCCCGAGACCGGCCATCTCGGTCACCGAGTCGGAGAGCGCCTTCGGCACGCCGGCGTTGGCCGTGTTCAGGCCGGACGGGGTGTGAACCGGGTCGCTCAGGCTGAACGGGTTCGTGTAGATGCTCCCCGCTGAGAGGATCCGAGCGATGACCCGGCGGGCCAGGTAGGCGCCCTTCGAGTCGAGGTTGTCGGTCTTGTCCCAGTTGGCGAGGACGCCACAGGCCCCGCTGACGTCGACACCGTTGATGGTCGGGTTCGCCTGGCAGTAGGTCACGAGCTGCGGGATGAGCAGTTCGCCACCGTAGTGCCGGTTGTTGTTGATGAACCCGAGCAGCTGGGTCGGCGTGTACTTGTTGCCTGCCTGACCGTCGGTGCCGGCGAGACGCTGTTCGATCTGGTTCAGACCGTTCCGGGTCCGCAGCGAACGGGTGGTTCCCTCGTCACCGATGATGCTCGGGAATCCCTCGAGCGGAGCGGCCGGATTCGACAGCCAGTAGCTGTCGTTCATGTTGCTGGTGAAATCCTTCCGCACCTGCAACGGCATCTGCGCCGGGCCGAGGATTCCCTTGGCCGGAGCGCCCGCCGCCTGCTGCGGGTCGCAGGAGGACTTCGTACCGTCCAGCACCGCCACCTTGGAGGAGCTCCAGGCGAGCGTGCCGATTCCGGGGACGTTGCATTCCGCGACGCGGGCATCGGTCAGGTTCGGCACCACTCCGACGTCGGAGTAGAGCGCGTCGCCCTTGGAGTCCGCCGCGATCGTGTTGACCCACGGCACACCGATGACGCCCTTCAGGGTCTTCTCCAGATCAGCCACGCTCTGGGCGCGGTTGGTGTCGAAGAAGTGGTTGATGAACCTCAACCCATGCGAGTTCGGGTCGTTGAGCGCGAACGCGTACTGATTCGACCAGTCGAACAGCGGAGTCTTCTGGATCGACACCGAGATCGGACCGTGGATCGTCGAGTAGAGCGTCCGGGTCTCGTTGACGACCTCGCCGCTCGGCTGCTTGACGGCCACCGTCACGTCGGTCTTGTCCATCTCCTTCTCCTGGCCGTCCACCAGGTAGGTGGTCGGCTTGCCGGTCACCAGTCTCTCCTGGACGAAGTTGAATCGCCGCGCCGTCGAGACGGTGTGGCTCCAGGCGAGATTCTGGGTGTGGCCGATCAGGACCACCGGGGTGCCGAGGAGGCTGCCACCGCTGACGTTGATCTTGCCCGGGATGGTCAGCTGCGACTGGAAGAAGCGCTCCGACCCCGACCACGGGAAGTGGGGGTTGCCGTAGAGCATCCCCTTGCCGGTCGAGGTCGCCTCACTGCCGAGACCGACGGCGTTCGAGCCGATGTCCGGGTTGCGAGAGTTGAGACCCTCGAAATCCTCGGCGGTCGGCAGCTTCGGTTCAGCGGACTTGCCGGCCGACGCTCCAGTCGTGGGGGGCGCCGCGTTCGCGGTCCCGTCCACGGCAGCCCCGAGGCCGGCCATGGTGCCGAGCTCGTAGAACCGCAGGTAGGCGTCGAGCTTGGTGATCGGCTTGACCCAAGGCTTGCCCTTGCAGGTTGCGTCCTGGATCTTGTCGACTCCCACGTTCTTCAAGTAGCGGTTGTAGCCCTTGACGTATCCGTCGACCACTTGCTTCACCGCGGGACGGGGACCGTTCGGCGGCTTCATCTTGAGGATCTTCGGGACCGTGTTCTCGGCGATGACCCGCTTGTGGGCGAAGTCCGATTCGAGGTTCGTGTACTCGATGCCGTTGCCGGTCAGCTGCCAGGAACCCTCGGGGCCGAAGTGACGCGAACGCTCGCCACGGACGGTGGTGTAGATGTCCGCCATCGAGCAGATGTTCTCCTTGGCCAGCGCGTAGCCGTAGCCGAAGCCGAGGCCGCGCCAGTCGTCGGCGACGATCCGCGGGATCCCGTACTCGGTGGTCCGGATCGTGACGCGCGGGTTGTTCAGTGCGCGCTGGCGCTCACGCTTGCGCTTGGCGCGCTCGCGCTTCGCCTTCTGCTTCGCCTTGGCCCGCAGGCGCTTCTTCTGCTTCTTGATGCACTTGCGCTTGGCCTTGCCCTTCTTCTTCTTGCAGATCTTCTTCGCCTGCTTGGCGATGTTGGGCTTCTTCGGCTTCTTAGCTGCATCGGCACTGGCTGCGCCAGCACCAAAAACCAGCGAAAGAGCCAGTACGGCAACGATCAATCTGATCAACTTCAAGTCTTTCCTCTCGTATGCGGACATCGGGACCGTGTCCAGCCTTCCCTCATCAAACAAACGAATCCCCCATTCGTTGCGGGGAATATATCCCCGTTTCCGGGACGACGCGCACGTTTACCGACGGGAAGCCGTTTCTGCCCATCGGAAAACCGTCCACACAGGCCTTCGATCGCGGTAATGTGAAAGCCGGGCGATCAGCCCGAGGGAGAGACACGAAGCGCCCCACCGGCGCGGATCGGGAGAGAGATGGCAGACAGAGACGGACCGCTGGGCAGTTCCACCACGAGGCGCAATCGGATGGTCGGGATCTTCGTGGCGGTGCTCGGTTGGGGCCTGATCGGCCTGCTCGCCTTCGCCTGGATCGCCGACGGTGCCCCCGTCGCGGAGGTGTCCGCGAAGAAGGGGCCCGCGAAGAAGGCCAAGGTCAAGATCCTCAACGCCAAGCAGGGCCAGGTCGCCGGTACCGGCAAGCTGAAGGTCCGGATAGGCGTCCCCGCCCCGAAGAAGGGGAAGGTCCCCCGGGCCGGCCAGAAGGTCCGCACCACCGTCTTCGTCAAGCAGTCCTGGTCGAAGAAGACCAAGGCCGGGACGGCGACCACCCGCATCTTTCCCGGCCGCAAGAAGGTCGTGAAGGTCAAGCTCGGCCGTCCGGCGCTCGCGCTCGTCCGCAACTGCGGCGCACCCACCTTCTTCGTCAAGGCCCGGGGAGTGAGGCTCGGCTCGCTCCGGGGATGGAAGGCCAAGCAGGCGAAACGCAAGCTCGGCCGCCAGGCCAACCGCTGCGCCGTGCCGTCCGACGTGAACCTGGAAGACGCCCACCGGTGCGAGTTCATCGACGCGCCGGGCAACCCCTGTCTCGGCACCTTCCCGAACGACTTCTACACCAGGGCCGACCCGTCCTCCGAGACCGGCCGCCGGCTCGATCTCGCCCCTGACTCGACCCCGTCCAATTTCAACGATGTCCACATCTCGACCACCGAGCTCAACCGTTCCGACGGCTTCAGCCCTGGTCCGCTGATCTCGCTGATGGTCCCCGGGCTGGACAATCAGGCCGCCTTCGGCCGAACCGGGCTGGTCGGGGAAGGCGACATGAGCCGGACCTACGCCGCGGATCAGTCCGCAGTGCTGATCGACGCCGAGACCGGCCAACGCCAGTTGATCTGGGCCGAGCTCGACAGCACCGCCACCGAGGACCGGTTCCGCAACCTGATCATCCGGGTCGGCAAGAACCTCGTCAACGGCAAGCGGTACATCGTCGCTCTCCGAAACCTCAAGGGCGCCGACGGCAAGGCGCTCGGCGCGCCCGCCGGGTTCCGCCTCTACCGCGACAACCGCCGCACCACGAACAAGACGATCGAGGGTCGACGCGCCCATTTCGAGAAGGTCTTCAAGTCGCTGGGCAAGGCCGGGATCAAGCGCAACTCGCTCTACATCGCCTGGGACTTCACCGTCGCCAGCACCGAGAACGTGACCGGACGGATGCTCTCGATCCGGGATCGGGCCTTCGCCGAGCTGGGGGATCACGACCTGACCGACGGCTCGATCGCCGGAACGCAGGCCCCCGAGTTCACCGTGACCAGCGACCTGACCGATCTTGCGCCGGTCGGCGACGGGGTCGAGAACATCCGGACCATCACCGGAACGTTCAAGGTCCCCTGCTTCCTCGACAAGCCCGGCTGCCCGACCGGTTCCACGTTCAACCTGGACGAGAACCAGAAGCCCGTCCGGACCCCGGGCAACACGCTCGATGCCCGGTTCATCTGCAACATCCCGCGTTCGGCGGTCACCAAGGATGGCGGCACCCTGAAGGTGGATCACAAGGTCCGGCCTTCCCTCTACGGGCACGGCCTCTTCGGCGCCTACACCGAGGCCAGGGGGACGAACATCCGCCAGCTCGGCCACGAGAACGGGGTGATGGTCTGCGCCACGGACTGGATCGGGATGTCGGAAGAGGACGTCACCGGGGCGGCGCTTCCGGCGCTGATCGACCTGTCCAAGTTCCCGGCGTTGCCGGACCGGCTCCAGCAGGGTTTCCTCAACTTCCTGTTTCTCGGACGGCTGATGATCCACCCGGACGGATTCGCCAACAGCCCTTACTTCAAGTTCGACGGCGAGTCGGTGATCGACACCAGCGACCTCTTCTACTACGGCAACAGCCAGGGCGGAATCGCCGGTGGAGCCCTTACGGCGGTGGCCACCGACTTCACCCGGTCGGTGCTGTACGTGCCGGGCATGAACTACTCGACCCTGCTCACCCGCAGCACCGACTTCGAGACATATAAGCGAGTCCTGTATCCCAGCTACGTGTTCGAGAACGAGCGACCCGTGATCTTCGCCCTGATGCAGACGATGTGGGATCGCGGCGAGCCCAACGGCTACGCGAACAACATGACCGACAATCCCCTGCCCGGGACGCCGGCCCACAAGGTCCTCATCGAGATGGCCTACGGCGACCACCAGGTCGCAAACGTGTCGACCGAGGTCGAGGCGCGGACGATCGGGGCTCCGCTGCGGCTTCCCGGCGTGGCGGGCGACCGCCTGACCGATGGGATGGTCAACCCCTGGTACGGCCACGAGACGCTGGGTGACCTCGCGGGGTCGGCTGCCAACGGCAACGGCTTCTTCGTCTGGGACATCGGCCCGAAGCGGATGGTCGGCTCACCGGCAAAGCTCTACGGAACGGACCCGGCCCCGATCGGCAACACTCCCCCGACTACGAGCAAGTCTGACGGTGACGGAAGCGACGGCTACGGAATCGACCCCCACGACACCGTGATCCGCAGCTCGCCGCTGATCCGCAAGCAGATCGCCGACTTCCTCAAGACGAACGGCAAGATCACCGATCCCTGCGGCACCGCCCCTTGCGCCGCGGCGGGCTGGAACGGCATGCCCTGACCCACAGGTAGGGTGAGCGGATGAGCCGCCGCCCTTCGAAGAAGAGTGACCGGCCCGGCCGCAAGGGCCGGACCGGGGAACGCGTCCGGACCCAGATGCCGCGCTGGATGTTCGAGACCCGCACCGATCAGTGGCACGAGGCCGGGCTCGGCGCGGAGATCCGGACCGACAAGCCCGGCCGCACCTGGCCGCGGCTGCTCGCCTTCACGATCTTGACCGCCGCCGTCCTGGTGGCTTTCAATCACCGGCAGGACATCGCCCCCGGCTACGACACCGAGGCGCGGATCCTGACCGCCCTGCTGCTCTTCGGCTTCGGCTGGGGGTTCGCCGCCGCGCTCGGCCGGACGATCACGCCGGTCATCCTGCGCCGGATGGACCCGGGAACGGCGGGCACGATCGCCTTCGTGATCCGGCTGGTCGCGATCGTCCTGATCGGCGTGGTCGCCCTCAGGATCGCCGGGGTCAAGGCTTCCACCCTCGCGGTCGGAGGTGCCTTCACCGCGGTCGTCGTCGGTCTTGCCGCCCAGCAGACCCTGGGCAACATCTTCGCGGGCATCGTGCTCCAGGGAACTCGTCCGTTCCGGGTCGGGGAACGGGTCCGGCTGACCGGCGGCCCGTTGGCCGGATCGGTCGAGGGCACGGTCAGCTCTCTCGGGCTCTTCTACACCCAGATCCTGCGCGGCACCGACCGCATGATGATCCCGAACAACATCCTCCTCAACGTGATCGTGGAGCCGCTGCGGGAACCGGAGGGCATGGACCTCAGGGCTCGCTTCGACAGCCACGTCAGCCCGGCCGAGGTCCAGTCCATGCTGCAGAAGGCGATCACCGTCCCGACGGTCCGCCCGCCCTCGATCTGGCTGGAGGAGGTCGACCGCGACGAAGTCGTGCTGCGGATCGCCGCGACCCCGATAAACCCCGACGACGG
>JBEBXB010000069.1:0-9593 GCA_040391885.1 Conexibacter woesei
GGCCGGACCGTCTCCTGGTCCGAAGGCACCGGAACCGCGGCCGGGATCGATCTCGAAGGGAACCTCCTGGTCGAATCCCCGACCGGTTGTCTCACCGCCCTGAACGCGGGAGAGGTCCACCTGGCCCTCGATCGACCTGCCGATGCCTGAACTCGATCGTTCCGCGCACCCGGCCCCGGATGGCGGCAGGGCGATGGATCTCGGCCTGGAGGGTGTGGTCTGGGTCCAGGGGATCGCCGTCCCGCTCGAGCGGACGGGAGCCGACCGGGCGGTCGCTCGGATCTCCCCGAACCCCGGCCACCTGGTGGTGGGCGGCAGGCGGAAGAAGGATGCCCTGGCGGCGATCGATCGGTGGTACCGGAGGGAGGCGAGGTCCCGCATCGAACCGGTCGTCGCGGCCGAGGCCCGACGACTGGATCTGCATCCGAAGAAGGTCACTATCCGAGCCCAGCGAACCCGGTGGGGATCCTGCTCGACCACCGGGACCCTCTCCTTCAACTGGCGGCTGGTGCTCGGCGAGCCGGAAGCCCTCCGATACGTCGTCATCCACGAGCTGGTCCACATCGAGCACCACAACCACTCGCGCCGTTTCTGGGGGGCGCTGGCCGAGGCGATGCCCGACTGGAAGACGTGGGCGACTTGGCTTCGCGCCAACGAAAGGGCCCTGCTCGCCTACAAGCCGAAAGTCTGAGCCGGGAGCTTCCGCCCGGCCGCGGCTTCCCGGTCAGGCCCGGCCGCGCAGCATCCCGCGCCAATAGAACTGGGGGAGCAGGTGGCGTTTGAACTGGTACATGCTCCAGCGTTCCCGGGTTGAGTCGATCAGCGGCAAGGTGGGCTTCGGTGTCAGGTCATAGTCGAACTCGGCCATGATCAGCCGGCCGTATCCGGTCACGACCGGGCAGGCGGTGTAGCCGTCGTAGGCGGCCGTAGGCTCCTTTCCGGAAATGACCGCGAGCAGGTTCTCGACCAGTACGGGTGCCTGAGACCGGATCGCCGCACCCGTCTTCGAGGTCGGAAGGCCGGAAGCGTCCCCCAGGGAGAACACGTTCGGATAGCGGACATGCCGCAGGGTGTGACGGTGGACGTCGACCCAGCCACCTTCGCCGGCGAGCGGGCTTTCCGCGACGAAATCGAGCGGTCCCTGGGGCGGGGTGACGTGGACCATGTCGTAGCTGATCACGGTCTCCTTGCCGTCCCCGTCGGTGAAGATCGCCTCCCGCTCGTCAGGCCGGATCGCGGTCAGGCTGTGCCGGTATCGGGCCTCGATCCCCCGGCGTTCGATCACATGGTCGAGTGCCCGGGCGTACTCCTTCACCGCGAAGATCCCGGGGGTGGCGGAACCGTAGATCACCCGGGTGCGGTCGCGGATGCCCGACTTGCGGAAGGTGTCATCGGCCAGGTACATGATCTTCTGCGGCGCACCGGCGCACTTGATCGGCGGCGACGGCATCGTGAAGAGCGCGGTGCCCCCGTCGAACTCCGAGATCGTCTTCCAGGTCAGGTGGCATTGGTCGTAGGCGTAGTTCGAGCAGATCCCGTCGGCGCCGACCCGCCCTTCGAGGCCTTCGATCGCATCCCACCGCAGAGCCAGTCCCGGCGCGACGACAAGATGGTCGTAGGTGATCTCCCGGCCATCCCCGAGTCGGATCCCGTTCTCGGCCGGGAGCAGCTCGGTGACTTCGGCTTGGATCCAGGTGGCCCCGTCGGGAATCAGGTCCGACTCGGCCCTCGCCGAGGCCTCACGGTCCACGACTCCGCCCCCGACCAAGGTCCAGAGCGGCTGGTAGTAATGCGTTGCGGACGGTTCGACGATCGCGACGTCCGGTTCGTCCAGGGCCCGGCAGAGCCTCGCCGCGACCGTGATTCCGGCCGTTCCGCCTCCGGCCACGACGATCCTGTGATGCTCGCTCATGAGGCTCTCCTGAGTCTGCGGGCGACCGCCAGGCCGGGCCGCGTTCTGTCCGGCTGACAGGCCGGAATCCGTTTATAACCAACGTAAGCGGATCGGGATTCATGCCTTTAGGGGGAAGGCCGAACGGTTTCTGCGGGAGGACCGCAACGGCCGATCCCGGCGGCAGGCCGATTTCCCCCCGGCCACCCCGCCGGGCGCTAACGTGGGTTCATGTCTTACATGGGGCGGGTTCGGGGTAGGCAGGGGATGCGTCGCCGACACATGTCCCTGCTCGCGGCGACGGCCCTGGCCGCCTCGGTCGGACTCGGGGCGAGCGGCGGGGCGTTGGCCGGTGCCCTCCCGGACGCAGCCGTCGGCCCTGCGGCCGCCACTTCTGCGAACACCGGCAAGGATCTGAACCGAGCGCTGAATCGGATCATGGCTGCGAAGAACGGGCCGCCCGGGGTCGCCGTCCTGATCCGCAAGGGCGGCCGTGAGCATTTCCTTCGCCGCGGGGTGGCGAACGTGAAGACGAAGGCAAAGCCAACCCGGAGGCTCCACACCCGGATCGCCTCGGTCGCCAAGGCTTTCAACGGCGGCATCGTGCTCTCACTGGCCGACCAAGGCAAGCTCAGCTTGAACGACCGGCTCGGCAAATGGGTGCCGAACCTGTTGCCGCGGGCCCGTCGGGCGACGATCGGTCAGGTGCTCCACCACACCGCCGGACTTCCCGAGTACATCCACGACCAGCGATTCCTCGACCTGCTGAACGCGAACCCGACCCGGTACATGACCCCGCGCAAGCTGGTCAGCTTCGTGCGGAAGCAGAAGCTCGACTTCCGTCCCGGGTCGCGGTACAAGTACTCCGACACCGACAACGTGGTCGCCGGAATCATCGCCGAGAAGGCGTCGGGCGTCAGCTACGACCGTCTGCTCAAACGGCTCGGCCGCCGGTCCGGAGGGCTGCCGGGTACCTCGCTGCCCCGCAACGTGCGGATGCCGAGGCCCTTCCTGAACGGCTACTACGTGGAGCCGGGCAAGGCTCCCGAAGACGGGACCCACGCCATGAACCCGGCACTGGCCTGGGCCTCCGGCGGCATCGTCTCGACGCTCCCGGATCTCGGTCGCTACTTCCGCGCCTACGTCGGCGGGAAGCTCTTCGGCGGGCGGGTCCTCGAGGCTCAGCGGCAGTGGGTGAGGGGCTCGTCCGGGCCGCCCGGTCCCGGTGTGAACTGGGCGGGGATGTCCCTCTTCCGGTATCGGACCAAATGCGGCACGGTCTTCGGACACACCGGCAACTACCCGGGCTACCGGCTGTTCGCCGCCTCGTCCGCGGACGGCCGGCGCTCGATCGCCTGGGTCGCGAACGCCCAGATCACTGCCGACACCAAGGTGCCCGGCGCGAAGCGGGTTTCGTCCCTGATGCGCAAGTCCCAGGTCGCGGCCGTCTGTCACGCCCTGAGCTGACCGGCGAAGATACCGCCCGTGAGAAAGCTGATCGCCCTGCTTCCCGTCGTGCTGGCCGTGTCTCTGATTGCGGGATGTTCGGGGGACGCCGAGGAGTCACCCGGGTCGGGCGGCCGTACGGTCGTCTCCGAGCCAACCGAACGACCCGAACCGACTGAATCCCCGGACGGCAGGCCGACCCCGGCGGACTGGCTTGAGAAGAACGTCGACCAGCGTCCGATCCCCTTCGACGCCGAGCGCAAGCGGCAGATGGCGGAGTACTCGCTTAGCCACTACGGAAAACGTGAGTGGCGGCTCACCGATCCGAAGCTGATCGTCATCCACTTTGCGGTGGCCGACACCCTGGATTCCATCTGGTCGACCTTCGAGGGCGATTCCGAGCACAACGGCGAGCCACCGAATACCTGTACCCACTTCGCGATCGACGGCACCGGCAAGACCATTCAGATGGTCGACACATCGATTCGGTGTCGCCATGTCATCGGTCTGAACGACGTCGCCATCGGTATCGAGCACACAGGCCACTCGGATGCCGACGTGCTCGGCGACGCCGAGGAGATGAAGGCCAGCCTACGGCTCGTCCAGGCATTGAGATGCGAGTACGGCCTGCCGGTACGGGCCGTGATCGGTCACCACGAGACCCCCGATTCACCTTACTTCCACGCCGACGATCCCCATGCCGACATCGGGGTGCACAGCGACTTCAACAAGGAATCGATGGACGAGTACCGCGCCCGGCTAAGGAAATCCGGCCCGTGCTCCCGGCGTTTCGCCAGCAGTTGAGTCCGGCTTCAGCCGGCTGGGTCGAAGCCGCTGTTGAAGTTCCTGAACCGGGTGCCGGTATCCGTGTTCTCGCAGGTGACGCCGAGCTCGGGATCCACCTCGCATTCATACGGGCCGGCGGTGAAGACATCGCCGTAATCGGTGAGATGCTCGACCGCGGTGTCGGAGAAATCCGGGTCGTACAGTCGGATCGCGGCGGCGATCGAACCGGCCTCGACGCACAGGCCGCGTGACCGGTCCCCGTCCAGCTCGACGGCGGGCAGGCGGCCCGGGGCCCGGCAACGAGACCAGTTCTCTCGATAGGAGTCGAGCGTGCCTTCCCTGTCCGCCGGGATGTCACGCTTGGAGATCGCGCAGAGCACGCCGTTCCGGGAGGACATCCCGCAATAGATGTGCCCGACCGGCGTGGTGAAGCGAGCCTCTTCGAGTGGGGGCTTCGGTTCGACGGGACGGTCTTCGGTGCCGGGCCGGTCGTGGAAGGAATCGTCCGCCCCGGTCCCTGCGGCCGGGGCGGTTGCGGCGACCTCACCGGTCGGCGCGTCTTCCCCGCCCGTCAGGTTCATCACAGCAAATACGGCCCCGCCGCCGAGCAGTACGCAGAGAACGGCCGCGCCGACGATCAACGCGATCTTCCGGCCTCGCGGCGATCCGGGCGAGGGAGGCGGACCTGCCGGTGGCATCGGCGGTGGCGGAAGCGGAGGCGGTGGAGGCAGGGACGGCGACCCCTTCGGCGGCGCGCCGGCCGGTGGCATCACTTCCGTGCGGGGATCGGGAGGGCCGATCTTCGGCAGCGGCTTCGTGCGGTCGTCTCCCATGTTCGTCCCCCGTCTGTCTGTGGTTCGTCCGTGACCTAGTCCGACGCTGGTTCTGCCTCGGACGCGCTGTCGACGGGAGTGGCGTCGGCGGCGCTGTCTTCGGGCTCAGGCAGGTCGGCTGCCTTATCGGTCGCCGCGTTACTCCCCGTGACGGCTTTCGGCGAACCGCTCTGATCCTTGGATCTCTTGTTCTTCTTTCTGCGGCGCTTCTTCGAACCCTTGGGGAAGTTGCGGAGCAGCTCGCGGGCGACGGCGGATGGCTTGCGGGCCATGCGCATCCGGGCGCCGCGCAGCACCTCTTCGCCCTCGGGCGTGTGGGCGACGGCCGCGGCGAGCAGGGCGACCGCCAGGCGACGGTCCTGCTTGCGGGCCGACTGAACCAGGCGACGGGCATTCTTGCCGTGGGCGCGGCCGGCCGAGTTGACCAGTAGGCCGAGCAGGCGCTTGGTCTCCGGCCAGCGCTGGACCGCATATTCCTCGTGAAGCTCGCGAGTATAGGTCGCGAGCCGCCAGACCCATGCCTGGGCCTGGTCGCGACGACCGATCCGTTTGTCGATCAGCGCCTGGAGCAGGACCTTGGTGCCGGCGCGCTTGTCCTCGCGGCTCCAGGAACCGACGATGTCGATCGCGTCGTCGAAGGCCTCCGCGTCCTTGAGATTGGCGATCTCCCCGAGCGCCTTGATCCGCAACTGAGCGTTCTTGTTGCGCTGCAGGCAGGTCAGCAGGAACCGGCGGCGCAGTTCCTTGGTCTGATCGTGCTGAAGCATCGCCTTGGCCCGGCGCCAGCCCTGGGTGGTGACCCGGGAACCGGCCAACGCCGCCCAGACATGCTGCTCGGCGTAGTTGAGGTTCTCGACCGCGATCCGCCAGATCTCCCGTTCCAGCACCTCGATGCGGCGCTGCGGGTCGTCCGACACCGGCACGATCCGGCGTTCGACCCGGACCTTGCGGCCGCGCCCTCGCCGGACGGGGCCGACCACGATCGCGCCGCCGCGGTAGACGTCACGGTCGAGCAGGCTGTGCAGGGTGACGATGGACTCGTCATGGGTGGTCGCCGGATGGACGAAATCGATCACCAGGCCGGCTTCCTTGCCCGGCGAGCGCCGGGTTACGCGGCCCACCCGCTGCTGGTAGATCCGCTTCGAGGCGGTCGGCGCCAGATGCATGCAGATGGTCGCGCGGGGAGAGTTCCAGCCCTCGGCCAGGAGCTGGGCGTTGCAGAGCACGTCGACCTCGCCTCTCTCGAAGGCGGCGAGAGTCTCGGAAAGCTCACGCTTCGGGGTCTCGCCGGATACCGCCTTGGCGTTGATGCCGAACTCCCGGAAGGCGGCGGCCACGTTCTTGGCGTGCTGGACTCCGGCCGTGTAGAGGACGCCGGGAGCCTTGCGGAAACGCGACTTGTAAAGGTCGGCGATCGCCATGTTGAACGGCGCCTGGTCGAGCAGCTTGGCCAGCTCATCCTGGTCGAAGTCCTGATCCACCTCGCCCTTTCGGAGCGGCACCTTGGCGATCGTCCGCACCCCAGGCCCGGGCGGAATGCGCAGGCAGCGGAGTGGGGAGATCACGCCGCGGCGGGCTGCCTGGGCGAGGTCGAAGCGGGAAGTCTGGGTGGGGAAGAGGTCGGCGACGTGGCGGGCGATCAGCGCGCCGGTCGCGGTCATGCCGACGAAGATCGGGCCACTCCAGGCGCGGATCGTGGCCGAGGTCTTCTCGCCGAGGGCGGTGTGGGCCTCGTCGCAGATCACCACGGTGTAGGCGTTGGAAACTCGCTTGGCGTTGCGGACGAACCATTGGTAGGTCTCGACCGTGACCGGCCCGTCGGCCTCGTCGCGACCGTCGAGCAGCGGCGGTCGGAGGCGGTCGCGGTAGCCGCGGGCGGATATCTCCGCGATGAACTGGTCGACCAGGTTGCGGCGGTGGGTCAGGATCAGGACGCCGCCGGTGCGGGTCGCGTCGATGAAGCCGACCGCGGCGACCGTCTTGCCGGCGCCGGTCGCGTGCTCGAACCAGAAGCGACGGGCGGCGCCGGGATCGTCCGGAGCCTCGGCGACCTCGGCCTCCGCCTCCTCCTCGGCCGGGTCCTCCCAGTCGCGCGGTTCCTCGTCCTCGGCTACGACCTCGTCGACCGGGGGAAGCGGTTCTTCCTCCTCGGGCTCGTCGTCGTGATCCGCGTCGTCGTCATGAGGGTCGGGGTGGTCCTCGTCCTCGTCGTCGTGGTCCTCGTCGTCGTCCTCGTCGTCATCCTCGGAGGAGTCGGCTTCCTCGGCCTCGGGCTCTTCCGCCTCTGGCTCCGGAGTCGATTCCGCGTCTGGGTCTTCCTCGTCCGGCTCGTCGAATGGCTCGAGGTCCACCACCGGGGCGACCTGCTGCTCGGCGAGCAGCTCGGTCAGGGTGCCGGAGAGGGCGTCGATCTGATGGGGGTTGAGCTCGGCGCCGTCCTTCAGCTTCGGCGGCTCGTCTCCGATCAGCCGCTCGAGCCCGAGCAGCAGCGAGAAGTTCCGCCGCCATTCGATCGAGGGTTCGGTCAGGCCGGCGTCGAGCTCCGCCAGGGCCGCGTCGAGCGCCCGGCGCCGCGCCGTGCCCGGGACGAGCGTCTCGGGGCCGTCGCCATTGAGCAAGAGGGGCTCACACGCGAAAGCCGAAGCGCGCTTGATGTCCTTGGCTGAAGGGACCGCATCCTTTGCGGGTGCTGCTGTACTGGGGGCCAACCGAAGCCTTCACAGTCAGTCCGGACCCTGGAATCAGGTCCAGTCCGGACGAGTGGATGAAAGAAGATCCCCGGTGACGGCATCAAGTGCCGGCCATCGACAACCTCCGTGATCCGCAAGATGGCGGACCGAATGTCTGTATTTAACCATCTTGTGACGAAACGGGCATTCCTCAGCCCTTGTTGCCCTCGATCGCGAAGGTCTGGATGTCGGCCTCGAGCGCTTCTTGGTCGGGATATGGACCCTGTTTGGTGAAGGTCTGGTTGCCTTCGGCATCGAAGAAGACCGTTGCCGGAAGCCCCCGCCTCGAGACCATCGATTCGTAGATCTGATTCTGCGGGTCGTAGAAGCTCGGATAGGGCAGGGGGAAGTCCCCCATCAGCTTCGTCGCCATGTCCTCGGAATCTTCCGAGTTGACGCCGAGAAACGCGACCTTCTTGCCGAGCTCGGCGCTGACCTGCTGAAAGTGGGGCAGCTCCGCCCGGCAGGGACCGCACCAGGACGCCCAGAGGTTGACCACGGCGGGGAAGCCCCTGAGCTCCTTCATCCGCGCTTCGAACGCGTCCAGCTCACCTTCGAGGAGCTCGTCGCTCTGGGCGTGGAGGGCGGCGAGCGGGGCGGGGGAGCCGGCCAGCATCTTGGCGTAGTCGGGCGGCGGCGAAGCGGTGTCGGATTCGCCGCCGCATCCGGCCAGGGTGACGGCACCGAGGAAGACGATCGAGCACGCGAGCAGAATGCGCCGGACCGGTCGATTGCGGTCGCGGGCCGACCCAGGGAAAAGAGATGTGGTTGAGGACATCACGGACACATCATCCCGAAAGCGATGATCGGCCGGACCGTCTGCGGCCGAGCTTCGCCGGAGCCGTTGCCATGACGCCCCACCGGACCTATACGCTCGGGGTGTGGAGATAACCGACCCGACATTAGTTTTCCTCCTGGTCACGCTTGGTCTGGTCGGGCTCGGCGTCGAGAGCCTGACCCCGGGCGGCTTCCTGCCTGCCATCGTCGGGTTGATCGCCCTGATCCTGGGTGTGATCGGCTTGTTCGACGTCGGTGCGACGGCGGTCGGGATGGGGCTTCTCTTCCTCTCCATCGCCAGCTTCGTCGCGGCGGTGGCGCTGAAGATCTACCGGCCGCTCTCGGCGGTCGGGGCGCTCGCGTTGATCGCCGCCGGCATCTGGATGTTCGACCGCGACACCGATCCCACCTCGATCCCCGCCGTGGTGATCGCGGGCGTCGTGGTCGGCGCGTTCATGGGGTTCGTGATCGAGCGGGCCAGCCGAGCCAAGGGGCAGGCGGTGCGATACGGGCCGGAGGACCTGGTCGGGATGACGGGCGATGTCCGTTCTCCCTTGCGGCCTGACGGTCAGGTGTTCATCGACGGCGCCCTGTGGGGAGCCGAACTGGAAGAGCCGGGTGGCTCCCTGGCGACCGGAGAACAGATCGAAGTGGTCGAGGTCCGTGGCCTCACCCTGGTGGTGAGGCCCCAAGGGCCGCCCGGTAAGTCCGGGAAGCCCGAAACGAAACTTGAATCCGGGGGATCCCCGGGAGAAGGCGAGGCACTTTAAATGGAAGTCGTCGGCACACTGGTCGTGATCCTTGCGATCTTTGCCCTGATCGTCCTGTTCTCGGCGATCAAGATCCTGCGTGAGTACGAGCGCGGCGTGATCTTCCGGCTCGGCCGGTTGATCGATCAGAAGGGGCCGGGGCTGATCCTGCTGATCCCGTTCATCGACCGGATGGTCAAGATCGACCTGCGCACGATCACGCTGAACATCCCACCGCAGGAAGTGATCACCAGGGACAACGTCCCCACCTCGGTGAACGCCGTCTGTTACTTCCGCGTGGTCGACCCGAACCGGGCGATCACCGATGTCGAGAACTACCTGATCGCCACCTCGCAGATCGCCCAGACCTCGCTGCGCGCGG
>JBEBXB010000070.1:0-9471 GCA_040391885.1 Conexibacter woesei
CCCCCCACCACACCGCCCACGCGGCGGTCGGCCGGGGGCCCCCCCCCCCACCCCCGTTTGGCGCAGCCGGCCGGGGCCTTTCGACCCCCCCCGGTGGGGGGGGGCGCGGGCCAGCTACAGACGCCGGGTCCGGATCATCCGGTCCCCCCCGGGACCGAGCGTTGCCGGGCGTCCACCTCGACTGCGGTGGATCGGTGTTCCCGGCGGGAAGCCTTGGATCGGTAAAGGTCGGCATCGGCCCGGGCGAGGCACGTGTGAAGGTCCTCGCCCGGGTTCAGTTGGGCCGTTCCGTAGCACCAACTGATCGGTGACTTCCGCTTGAGGCGCTCGATCGTCCCGATCGCCTCGTCCGGGATCGTCCCCGGAAGCACCAGCAGGAACTCGTCACCGCCGACTCGGGCAAGCACATCTTCGGCCCGCACCTGGCTTCGCCAGATCTGCGCGCACTCGATGAGGGTCCTGTCGCCTGCCGCGTGCCCCTCCCTGTCATTCAACTCCTTGAAATCGTCGAGATCCATCACTGCCACCGTGATCGGAGTCCCCAGCCGGCGGCAGGTCGGGATCAGCGAAGCGAGCTGCCCGTTCAGCCCGTTCCAGTTGTTCAACCCGGTCAATGGGTCGGTGGTTGCCGCCAGGCGAAGGCGTCGCGAACTGCGACCAATCAATTCGGTCTGACCGAGAACGAAAACAACGAAGATCAACCAGATCGCCAACGGCTGTGGGGTGTCGCCGACCGCCGCACCGACGCCGAAGATGAGGCACACCGCCACCGCCCACAGACGGGTCTCGGTCGGTCCCGACCTGGTCGCCACAAGGCTGGCCAGTCCGATCAGCAGGGACCCGGCCACCGCGGTACCGCTCGGAACCGGCAGCAGCAGCATGGTTGCGATCGAGACCGCAGCCGTCGCGACCGCCAAGGGCAGGGCCAGTCCGACCCGCCAATTGCGGCTCTCCTGGATGTACGACCACTCGGTCAGATGCGGTTTTTCGGTCGGGGGGGTGACCACTTCACCCCTACGTCACCGGAGAGACCGGTTCTCCCCCCCCCTCGTTTTCGTCCGGTCGGGCGACCCGAAAGGTCAGCGCAGCTCGAACTCGGAGGCCGCGTCCTTCACCGGGGGCTGCTTCTTCTCGCGGTCCGGCGTGGAGCCATCTTCCCCCTGGGGAGTCGGCGTCGTGGCATCGGGGACGGGTTCGACCGGAACAGGCGCCTCCTGCGGCACCGGAGGCTCCACCGCGGCGGCGGCAGCGGCAGCCGCCGCCGTGGCTGCCGCAGCTTCGCGACGGGCCTTCGCACTGGCCTGCTTCCGTCGGGCCTGCCTCGTGGCAGCACGCTGCGCCTTTGCCCGGGCCGCCTGTCGGCGGGCCTGCTTCTCGGCTCTGGCGGCAGCCGTCAGGGCGGCGGTATCCGCGGTCGGCGACCCGGCCCCTGAGTCGGCGGGGCCGGCCGATTCGCCCCCGAACGTCCCGGTCGCGATCGCGGCGACGATGCCCGCGACCGCCAGGGCGCCGACGCCGGCGGCGACCAGCGCCCCGGTCCCCACCGCCCCGCCGGATGCTCCCGCCCCGGACGACCCGCCGGCCGAGGCAGCACCGCCCCCTGGGTTGGCGGCATGGGCACCCACGGCGGCCGCAGACCCACCGCCCGAGGCTCCCCCCAGCAGCAGGAAGACCGCCGGCGCCGGCGGCACGACAGCGCCGAATCCACGCAGGACGAGGACCTGACGCCGGCATGCCGGGCAGTGGTCGAGGTGGTCGCGCGCCAGCTCGTAGCGTTCCCCCTCAGGGTCGAGGAGGCCGACCGCATAGGCGCGGATCGTGGAGCTCATCCCGTCGCAGAACTCACCCGCCTTGATCTCCCCGATCAGCTCCTGGATCCGCGAGGCGGCGCCGTCCATGATCTTTTCCATCCGGCGGGGCGAAACGCCCATGACCTTGGCGGCCTCCGGCCGGGAGAGGTCATGGAGGTAGCAGAGGGTTGCCGCCTGTTGCTCACGGGTCGTCAGCCGGGATCGGAGTCCCTCCCGGAACTGACGGAGCTGGTCGCTGGCGTCGATGCTTTCTTCGACATCAGCGGTGCTGGCCAGCGAGTCCATCTCGGCGACGTTCGCTCGACGCGACGGATGCCACGAGTGAAACTCGTTCAGCGCCCGCCGGTGGGTGACGGTGACGAGGAATCCCTTGCGATTCTCGACCTCCTCTCCCGCCGCCAACTTCATGTAGAGCGCGTGCCAGGCCTCGTTGTAGGAGAAGTCGAGGTCGCTGTCGAGGGGCCGGACCCCGTCGCCGGCCAGCTTCGAGGACACGGTTCGGATTATCTCCGGCTTGAACCCTTCGTATTCGCGGCGAATGGCCGTCTCGATCTCGGGGGTCATCGGGCTCCGTTGACTCGCACTTTGACCCGCTTGCTCTTCAGCGTCGGCCACGGCCACCCGAGGGTCCGCCTGACCACGGCGCGGAAGGAGAAGAGGGCGTCCCTCTCGACGTAGCGGAAGCGATAGGGCCAGACGAAGGTCCCGTTGCGACGGGCCTGGACGTTGGCGATCGCCCGCCACCGACCGCCGACGATCGCCTGGATCTCCACGTTCGCCCTGCTGACCGCCGTCCCGCCGCCGGCCAGGCTCCCCCTGAAGGTGACCTTCTTTCCCCGCTTCACGCGGGCCGGGCGGCGTTTCAACTTGAGAGTGATCCTAGCCCGGGCCATCGCGGTCGCCGAGGCTACCGGTACGCCACCCAGAAACGGCGAGTAGGAAGCGGTGATCTGTTTGGCGCCGCCGCCCTTGACGGGGATCCGGAAACGGCCGTCCGGTCCGGTCACGACTGATGCCAGCTTTCGCTCGGTCTGGCGGGTGGACGAAATGGTCACCATCTTCACGCCCAGGACGGCACCGGAGATCGCGCCGCCAGAGCCGGTCCTGAGACGGCCGCGGATCGCGGCGGGCCGGGATGCCTGATGGTCCACCGTGCCCCGATCCATGGTCAGGCGTGGGGATGCGGAGGCCGGGTTGCCGTTGTCCGGGAGCGGTGGCGGCGGGACCGGATCGGCGACCGTGAAGTCCACCGGGCCCCAATCTGTCGAGTTGCCGGCGGCATCGACGATGGTGCCGGAGGCGGAATGAATCCCGGGAGACATCGGGCCGGTATCGAACGTGAAGGTCCGCGCCGCCCCCGCAAGGCAAGGACGCGGCACCGGGTAGGGGGTCGAGCAGGTGACGGGCGAGCCGTTCGGGGCACCGGCGTCAACCGGCACGCCGTCGAGCCGCAGGCCGATGGACCGGATGCCGCCGCCGGCATCGGAACCCGACACCGTGACGCTGGCTTTGCCGCTCACCGGTTCCGGACCGACGACGGTCCCCCCGATGGAGATCACCGAGGGCGCGGCGTTGTCGGCGATCCGCACCGCCGACCTGAAGAGGCGAAAGGAGGGCCCGGCGAAGGGAACGGTCGCCGGGCAGCCATTCGTGAAGCAGCCGGTGTAGATGTCGAGGCCGTCCAGCGACACGACGGGACGGGAATACTCGTTGAACGGATTCAGAGGATCGCTGGCCGATCCGGAGGCCGAGCAGTTGAAGTTCGGCAACAACAGGGTTGAAGCGCAGCCGTTGTCCACCGTCGAGCCGGACGCGGTCTCGCGAATCGCGGAGATGTAAGTACCACCCAGGATGGAGGGGGCGTACAGATACCGCCAGATCGTGTAGCCGGTGATCTCGTCGCCGCGGGGAAGGTCGAAGGTCGCCCAGGCCTGCGACCTCGGACCGAGGCCGAGGTCGGTGGCGACGGCACGCAGGGAGCCGCCGGCGGAGCAGTCGTCGACGAGGTTGAACTCGGTGACCCCGGCATTCCAGGTTCGCGGCCGCCAGGCTTCGGAGGTGAGGGGCGCGCCATCGGGGCCGCGGCAGGACCAGACGGAATACTCCCCGGCCGATGCGGCCGAAGTCATCCCGGAAGGGGCCAACGCCATCCCGGCAAGGAGAATCACCATTGCGGCGAGAAGGATCACGGAATCTCTCAGGACTGCGATTCCTGTCCGCGAACCCCCGATAGATTCGAAGCCTACGTCTGGTCTCATCCCGCTTCCCTGGCTGCATCCAGCCGCCGATTGAGAACTCAAGGATCCCGAAGCGTAACCAATTGCGCCGCCGGCTCCCGATCCGGGATCATGGAAAGCATGAACTCCGCGGCCGCAGGAGTAGAGAACGGCAGTGCCCCGATCGATGCGAGGCAGTACCGAATCCGGTCCGGTGAGCCTGCCGACGAGGTCAGACGGGTGGCGGCGGGTCGTATCGATTCGGCGACCGAGGCGCTTCGGCGAGCCGCGGCCGGCGGCAGAGAGAACTCCCGGGGAGCCGAGGACATCCACACCGCCCGCAAGGACCTGAAGAAGATCAGGTCGCTGATCCGGCTGGTGCGCCCGGTGCTCGGCAACGGCTGGTACAGGCGGGAGAACCAGAGGTATCGCGACGCCGCCAGGCGGCTCTCGGCCGACAGGGATGCCCGTATCCGCTTCGAGATCGCGATCGATCTCCTCTGTCGACACCCGGGCGAGCATCCGGCGGGCACGGAATCGATGATGACCAGGCTGGAGGCCGCCCAGATGAGGCCGACCGGGCCCGGTCAGTCGCAGGCGGACGTGCTGCTCGGCGTCGCCGACGCGATCCAGGCCGGGCGGGACCTGATTCCGGAGTGGCCCCTCGACGGGTTGGGCCAAGACACCTTTCGCCGCAGCCTCCAGCGGACGCGGGCCCGTGGCCGTCAGAGGATGCTCGATGTCGAGACCGCCCCGACCGGGCCTCATGTCCACGAATGGAGAAAGCGGGTCAAGGATCTGTGGTACATGGCGCGTCTGCTCCACGACCGGTGGCCCGCGTCAGGTCGGCCACCGGTGCCCGCAACGGACCGGCTGGCCGACCTGCTCGGTCAGCACCAGGACCTCGAAGTGCTCCTCGACTGGCTGTCCCGAAACTCAGACTCGGCGGCGCAGCATCTGACCGCGATGGCCTGGCTCCGTCAGGAGGAGATCCTCGGCGAGGCGATCCCGTCGGGACACCGGATCTACGCCTGAGCACCGGCGGCCCGCTGCCCCCGCGCCGCACCGGCTCCGGATCAATCGGTGGTCCGGGCCTTGAAGCGGCGCAGGGTCAACGGCACCACCACTCCCAACAGCAGCAGGCACCATGCGAACGAGGAGATCACCGGGTGTTCGAGGGGCCATGCCGCCGCCCCGTGGATAGCGGTCGGGTTGCCGAAGAGCTCCCGTACCGCGAAAGCGACACAGCTGACGGGATTCCACTCCGCAACCTGCCTCAGCCCGTCGGGAAGCGAACCGGTGGGCACGAATACGGCGGAGACGAAGGTCAGCGGGAAGACGGTGGTGAAGACGATTCCCCCGACCGCGTCGGGGGTACGCACCGAGATGCCGATGAACGTCCCGATCCACAGCATCGCGAAGGCGAAGAGCTCGAGCAGACCGAAGGCGAGGATCGTCTCCGGAACGGACGAGTGGATTCGCCAGCCGACGATCAGCCCGGCGGCGCAGAGCACGACGATCGCCACCGTTATCGCCGCCATCTCGGCGAGCAGGTGGCCCGTGAGATAGGCCGAGCGCCGGATCGGCAGGCTTCGCAACCGGTCGATCACCCCTTCCCCGAGATCGGTTGCGATCGACACACCGGGCCCCATGACCCCGAAGGCCAGGGACTGCACGAGGATGCCACCGATCAGGTACTCCTTGTAGTTGCCTCCGGGGATCGCGATCACGCCCCCGAACACGTAGGCGAATAGCAGCACGAACATCAACGGCTGCAGGGTCACGTCGAACAGCTTCTCGGGGATCTGGCGCACGTGTTCGAGGTTGCGCCGGGCAAGTATCAGGGTCTCGCTCACGCGATCACCTCCATGGGTTCGTTGTTGGTGAGGCTGAGGAAGACGTCATCCAGGGTCGCGTCACGACGATGGACGTCGGTGGCGTCGATGCCGGCCGCGTCGAGGGCGCGGACGACTTCGACCAGCCGGGTGCCGGGATGGACCGAGGCCGTGACGAGGCCCGCGCCGGGATCGGGGAACGGCTCCGACTCGGCGAAGGCTGAAAGCGCCCCGGCCGCCGGTCCGACGTCGGCCGGTGACGCCACCGCGACTTCGATCCGCTCACCGCCGATCCGCGCCTTGAGCTCGATCGGGGTACCGGCGGCGGCGACTCTCCCGTGGTCGAGGACCACGATCTCGTCGGCGAGCTGATCGGCCTCCTCCAGGTACTGGGTCGTCAACAGCAGGGTGGCCCCGGCCGCCACGTGCTCTCGCAGCAGCGCCCAGAGCTCGTTGCGGCTATGGGGGTCCAGCCCGGTGGTCGGCTCGTCCAGGAAGAGGACGGGCGGCGAGTCGACCAGGCTGGCGGCAAGGTCGACTCGACGCCGCATCCCGCCGGAGTACTCCTTGACCAGCTTGTCCGCGGCGTCGCTCAGCCCGACGCGGGCCAGGAGCTCGTCGGCCCGACCGCGGGCGGTGGTGCGGTCCATGCCGTAGAGCCGGCCGACCATCTCCAGGTTGGCACGACCGGTGAGCAGCTCGTCGACCGTGGCCGCCTGTCCGGCGACACCGATCCTTCGGCGCACTTCGTCGGGACGCTCGACGACGTCGTATCCGGCCACCGACGCGTTGCCGGTGGTCGGGCTCGAGAGGGTGGTGAGGATCCGGATCGTGGTCGTCTTGCCCGCGCCGTTGTGGCCGAGCAACCCGAGCACCGAGCCGGCGGGCACATCGAGATCGAGGTCTGCCAGAGCCTGGAAGTCCCCGAAACGCTTGCCCAGGCCGACGGCCCGGATCCCTTCGGTGGGTGTGTTTCCGTTTCTTTCATACATCGTACGAACAAGGTAGCAGTACGCTGTACCAAATGGCAAGTCGAAGAAGACCACGACGCTCGGACCAGGACCGGAGCGGCCAGCCTTCGGGGCGGGGACGGGGGCGCGCTCCGCGCCTCAGCAAGGAAGAGATCGTCCAGGCCGCCTTGGAGATCGCCGACGAGGAGGGAATCGACGCGGTTTCGATGCGGAAGGTGGCCCGCCACCTCGGCGCGGGGACGATGAGCCTCTACCACTACGTCCACACCAAGGACGACCTGTTGGCCCTGATGGACGACGCGATGATGGCGGAGCTGATCATCGCCGACGGTGAGATGCCCGAAGGCTGGCGGGCGCGACTCACTCTCATCGCGTCCCGGAGCTTCGCCGCCTGGATGAAACGACCGTGGACGCTTTCCGCAGACGAAGA
Organism: Conexibacter woesei; assembly: GCA_040391885.1. Taxonomy (GTDB): domain Bacteria; phylum Actinomycetota; class Thermoleophilia; order Solirubrobacterales; family 70-9; genus 67-14. The sequence goes on from JBEBXB010000070.1 coordinate 7,264, forward strand.
GGGCTTCCGGGTCGGCCGCAACGGGCTGCGTCACATGGAACAGTCGCTCGAGGCCCTGGAGGAACTCGCCATCGAACCGGCGCTCAAGTTCGAGATCCTGCTCCAGGTCGACGACTACGTGATCGGCTTCGCTTTGCGTGAGCGGCAGACCCGCGGGGCCGACATGGAGCGGGCCCTCGAGATGAAGGAGCTCTCCCGTTTCGTGAACGAAGAGCTCGCGACCGGCCGGTACCCGCAGCTTTCCGGGTTGTTCCCGCCGGGAAGCGACGCCGTCGCGGAATGGCGCGCGCTGATCCCCCAGGTGGACGACGGCAGCCGGTTCGAGCGTGGATTCACCCGGCTGCTCGACGGGATCGAAGTTGACCTGAAGGCATCCGGAGCTATCCTCGAACCATGATCCACGATGTCGCCGAAGTAGATTTTCAGCATCAGGTCCTGGAACGGTCCGCCGAGGTTCCGGTGGTCGTCGACTTCTGGGCCGAGTGGTGCGGTCCCTGCCGGACACTGGGCCCCGCCCTGGAGCAGGCGGTCTCCTCGCGCGGAGGCAAGGTCGACCTGGCCAAGGTCGACGTCGACGCGAACCAACAGCTCGCCTCCGCCTTCCGTGTCCAGGGCATCCCCGCCGTCAAGGCGTTCCGCGACGGCGAGGTCGTGGCCGAGTTCACCGGTGCCGTCCCGCCGGCCCAGATCGAAGCCTTCCTCGACCGGATCCTTCCCAGCGAGGCGGAGGAGCTCGGCAAGGCAGCCGGGGCCGAGGGCGACGAAGCCGGCCTGCGCGAGGCCCTGGCCATGGAGCCGGGCAACAAGCCGATCGTCCTGGCCCTCGCCCGGCTTCTGCTTGCTCGCGGCGAGATCGCCGAGTCCCTCGATCTCACCGAACCCCTGGCGGCAACCGACTTCGAGCTGGCCGGCCTGACCGCCCGGGCCCGGCTGATGCAGGGCGACGACTCCCCGGACGAAGCCTTTGCCGCCTGGGACGCCGGCGATCACGACCAGTCGCTTGAGCTTCTCCAGTCGGCGGTCGAGACCGCCGACCCCGACCGCCGCGAGCTCCTTCGCCAGTTCATGGTCGGCTGCTTCACCGAGCTCGGACCCACCAGCGAGACGGCGGCGGCTCATCGTCGTCGCCTCGCTGCCGTTCTCAGCTGACCGGCCCCGACGAACCAGTCCACGGCAAGGGCCGATTCAGTAGAAAACCCGGATTTTCGGACCCTCGCATTAGGCTAGGCTAATTTCGCCATCACGGATGTGAATTACGTGAATCCCTTTCTAGGAATGAGGCGAAGATGGACTCAGCGAGCACGGACGAATGCCCGGCCCACGCCTGCGGAGACAAGGCACCGCCGCCGATCGACGAGGCGGTCCGGGCCCTCTCGATGCGGGTTCCGATCGACCCGTCGGCGAAGACGGGGATCCTGCTGATCAACCACGGGTCCCGGTCGCCCGCCTGGCGCCGGCTCCTGCTCGATGTCCACCGCGAGGTCGAGGATCGCCTTCTGGCCATCCCGGGGGTGGGTCAGGTCCGCACCGCCTTCATGGAGTACACGGAACCTTCGATCGCGACTCAGCTTCGCGCCTTCGACGAGGACGGCATCGACCGGGTGATCGTGGTGCCGCTGCTGCTCACCATCAGCGATCACAGTTTCGACGACATCCCCGCGATCTGTGGCCTCTCGGCTGACGCCACCAGGATCGCCGAGCTCGAGGCGGAGAAGATCGAGGTCTACTCGCCCCGGGCCCGGCTCGACTTCGCCCCCCTTCTCGACTTCTCCGGACTGGTCCAGCGAAACACGGTCCGACGAGTGAACTCGATCCTCGGCCGGAGAAGCGAGGCCGAGGGCGATGTCCGATACGGCCTGGTGCTCGTCGGATATGGCAGCGCCGAGTTCAACGACGACTGGGACCGGTTCTTCTCCCAGGTCCGAGGGCACGCCGAGATCGAGCTGGGAATCACCGAGTCCGCCCATGCCTGGTGCGGGCATCTGGTGAGCTACAGCCGCCAGCCGACGATGGATGCGATCGAGTCCGTGCTCGAAGTCACCGATCGGGTGGTCCTGCTGCCGGTCCTGATCGCCTACGACCCGATGTTCCAGGACAACATCATCGGCCGTGCGGCGGCTCGCTGTGCCGAGCCGGAACGGGTGCTGTACCGGCCCGACTCGATCCTGCCCGAGCCCGAAGTGGGCCGCTGGGTGATCGAGATCGCCG
>JBEBXB010000071.1:0-9428 GCA_040391885.1 Conexibacter woesei
CGGGCCGTTGGAGCCGCCGTTGCCGCCGCCGCCGTTGCCGCCGCCACCGTTGCCGTCTCCACCACCGTTGCCGTCTCCATCGCCATCGCCATCGCCGTCTCCATCGCCGTCGCCGGCTGCGCAGGGCGCGCGGGTGACGGTGTCGTTGATCAAGGTGACGGCGCCGTTCCGGGCAAGGAGCCTGCCGTTCACGTCAACGCCGTTGCCGAGCGAGATCGATGTCAGGGCGAAGATGTTCCCGACGAAGTCCGAACTGCTGCCGAGGGTCGCTGACGATCCGACCTGCCAGTAGACGCGGCAGGCCTGGGCGCCGTTGATCAGGTTGACCTGTGACGCCGTTCCGGTCGTCAGCGTGCTGGCCATCTTGAAGATGAAGACGGCATCGGGATCGCCCTGGGCATTCAGCGTCAAGGCGCCGGTGATGCCGAATGTGCCTGATTGCGAGCCGTAGACGCCGGGTGTCAACGTCTGGCCCCCGAGCTCCGTCACCAGCGTCGTGACAGGACCCTGCCCGGCCGCGTTGTTGTAAGCCGTGGTCAGATCGTCCTTGGCCTGCGAGGCCGCGGCGTCCGCGCGATGGATCGTCCCGTTCACGGTTCCGCCCGGCGCCCCGTCGAACCCGGTCACCGAAGGCGTCGGCGAGGTTCCGAGGTCGCCGTTGATCACAGTGGGGCCGGTGTTCGTCACGCCGGACCCGGCGAGGACCCCGTAGCTGCCGGCCGTCCCGAGCCCGATCGCGGTCGCGGCCTTGGAGCTTCCCGCCAGGACGAGCCCGAGTACGAGGATCGCCGGGATGATCGTGACCGCTAGGACCCTGATCCTCCCCGGGGACCACCGCTCTCGACCGTCTGCGGGGGGCTCCTGAGCGAGAGGCAGCGGTTTCAGGCGGCCGGTCGAGGGTCGGTGGGAATTCATATCTGGCTCCGAACGTTGTTGACCAAGTCGCAACACAGTAACATAGATTCATGACTTGTATTTCTATAATCATGCTTTATGTATTCTCACCGGGATGAGCGAGAGCTGGGACTTCCTTACGAACCACGCCCACGTGCTGCTTTGCGTGGCCAACGATCCGGGCATCCGGCTGCGTGACATCGCGGCTTCGGTGGGCATCACGGAACGCGGCGCGCACCGGATCCTGTCCCAGCTGGTCGACGAGGGATACGTGGAACGCCAACGCGAGGGACGCCGGAACCGCTACAAGGTCAGGCCGGAGCTGCCGCTCCGCAACCCGCTTTTTCAGGACCAGGAAGTGGGAGAGCTGCTCGAGGTCCTCCTCAAGCCCGCTCCCCCCTCCGCCCCGGCCGAGTAGCCGGGACGGCGGCGGACCTGGCGCTGCCATGCCTCCGGGTAAAGCCAACATGCCTTTCTAGGCGTGTTGCGCCCAGAAAGGCATGTCGAGCGTCGGGCCGGGCGGTCAGGCCGGGGTGATCGGGTTGCGGCGCTCGGTGAAGGAGCGGTCGCGCCCGGCGGCGAGAGCGAAGCGTTGAATCAGCTCGGAACGGAGGTCTTCCGGCTGGATGACGGCATCGATCACCATCTCCGAGGCGAGGTGGAGCAGATCCACCCCTTCCGCGTACTTCTCTCGTTCCGCGGCGACGAAGGCCTCACGCTCGGCCTCGTCCTCGATCGCCTGGATCTGGTTGTAGAACACCGCGTTGACGGCGGCCTGCGGGCCCATGACCGCGATCGAGGCATTCGGCAGGGCGAGGCAGCAGTCGGGCTCGAAGGCGGGGCCCGCCATCGCGTAGAGGCCGGCGCCGTAGGCCTTGCGGACCACCACCGAGATCTTCGGCACGGTGGCCTCGGACATGGCCGAGATCATCTTTGCCCCGTGGCGGATGATGCCCTGCTTCTCGACCGCCGTCCCGATCATGAAGCCAGGGATGTCGGCCAGGAAGAGCAGCGGGACGTTGAAGGCGTTGCAGGTCGAGATGAACCGGGCCGCCTTGTCGGCCGAGTCGACGAACAGCACCCCGCCCTTCTGCTTCGGCTGGTTGGCGACGATGCCGACGACCTTGCCGTCCATCCGGCCGTAGCCGACGATCAGCTCCTTGGCCCAACGCTCGTGCACCTGCGTGAACGAATCGGCGTCCAAGAGGACGTCGAGCAGCTCACGGATGTCGAAGGGGACGTTCTCGTCGAGCGGGATGATCTCCTCGATCGGCCGATCCGAAGCCGGGGCCACCGGCTCGGCGTCCGGAACTTCCTGGCGCCAGTTGGTCGGCATGTACGAGAGGTAGCGGCGGCCCGTCTCGATCGCCTCCTCGTCGGTCTTGACCAGGAAGTGGCCGCAGCCCGACTTGGACGTGTGCATCTTGGCCCCGCCCATCTCCTCGAGGGTGACCGTCTCGCCGATAACCATCTCGGCCATCCTCGGAGAGCCGAGGTACATCGAAGCGTTGCCGGATCGCATGATCACGACGTCGCAGAAGGCCGGGATGTATGCCCCGCCGGCGGCGCTGGGGCCGAACAGCAGGCAGATCTGCGGGACCCGGCCCGACATCTTGACCTCGTTGTAGAAGATCCGGCCGGCACCGCGCCGCCCGGGGAACATCTGGACCTGCTCGGTGATCCGTGCCCCGGCCGAGTCGACCAGGTAGACCATCGGGATCTCCAGCTTGAGCGCCCGCTCCTGGATGCGGAGGATCTTCTCGACCGTCTTCGGCCCCCAGGAGCCCGCCTTGACGGTCGGGTCGTTGGCCATCAGGGCGACCGGACGGCCGTCGACCAGCCCGGTGCCGGTGACGACTCCGTCGGCCCCGAGCCCTTCCTTGTCCCAGTTGGCCAGCAGCGCGTCCTCGACGAAACTCCCTTCGTCGAGGAGCAGCGCCACCCGTTCGCGACCAGGCAGCTTGCCCTGCTCGGCGGTCTTGGCGTGGTGACGCTCCGGACCGCCACCGAGGGCGGCCCGCAACGCTGGATCGAGATCTACCTTCGGCACCGGACTCGTCTCCCTTGCGGTCCGGCCGACCTAGAGGCCGGGGTTGACGGCGACCGGCTTGTCGCCGGAATAGTCGTAGAAGCCGCGGCCGTTCTTACGACCGTAGAAACCGGCGGCGACCATCTTGCGGAGGGTCGGCGGCGCGGCGAAGCGACGCTCGCGGAACTCGTCGAACATCACGTTCGAGATCGACATCAGGGTGTCGAGACCGACGAAGTCGGAAAGCGTCAACGGGCCCATCGGGTGGCCGGCGCCGGCCTTCATCGCGGCATCGATCTCCTCGATCGTGCCGATGCCCTCCTCGAGGCCGCGGATGCCGTCGAGCAGGTAGGGGACGAGCAGGCGGTTGACGATGAAACCGGCCTTGTCCTTGGTCTCGACGGTCAGCTTGCCGAGCTTTGCGCCGTACTCGAGACCGACCTTCATGGCCTCCTCGGAGGTGGTCACCGACTGGATGACCTCGCAGAGGGCCATGACCTGGACCGGGTTGAAGAAATGGAGTCCGAGGAACTGCTCGGGGCGGCTGGTGGCGGCGGCCTGGTTGATGACCGGCAGCGAAGAGGTGTTGGTGGCGAAGTACGCCTCCGGCTTGACGATGCCGTCCAGCTTCTTCCACAGCTCGAGCTTGCCGTCGAGGTTCTCGGTGATCGCCTCGATCACGAGGTCGCAGTCGGCGAAGTCGTTGAGGTCGAGAGTGCCCTGGATCCGGCCGCTGACGGCGTCGGCGTCGGCCTGCTCCATCTTGCCCTTCTCGACCGCGCGGGCGAGCTGCTTGTTGATCTTGCCGATGCCGGCGTCGAGACGGTCCTGATCGGCCTCGACCACGACTACGTCATAACCCGCCTGGGCGCTTACCTGGACGATTCCGTGACCCATCAGGCCGCAACCCGCGACCCCAACCTTCTTGATCTCCATCGAGGTGTTCCTCCTGTTGAAAGTTCCATCCCGGCGACGGCCGGGCGTCAGGCCCGGAACGGGCCGGGCAACCGGGAAGGGAGCCTAACGGGAGGCGGCCTCGATCCGCTTGCCCATCTCCTCGCCGAGGGCCTGGAGACCGGACATGGGCCGCACCATCACTGTCATCTCGGCGATCAGCCCCTCTTCGTCGAACTTGAGGATGTCGACCCCCTGGAGCTCGCGGTCGCCGACGTTGGCCTCGAACATCAGCACCGCGGTGTCCCCTGTCTCGACCTGCTCGACATACCGGAAGTTCTCGAAGACCTCGACGACGTTGGAAAGCAGGAAACCGGTCGCATCGATCCCCTCGTACTGCTTATGCACGAAGGGGCTTCGGAAGACGACGTCGTCGCGAAAAAGCTCGCGGGCGCCCTCGATGTTCTTTGACTCGGCCGCTGCCCTGAATCCGTCGCTCTTCATGGGGCGACTATAACGGGGGCGAAACCGGGAGCGATAGAGCTATAAGCAGGACCGGCTCGCGCCTGTACTGGTCAGTCGCGATGCCATTCGACCGGGCCGGCCTTGAGCACATGCGACCCCAGCGGGCGGCCAAGCACCCGTTGCGCCTCCCCGGAGGCATCGATCAGCTTCTGCAGGTCCACCCCGGTCTCGATCCCCATCTCGTGAAGCATCGAGATCAGATCCTCTGAGGCGATGTTTCCTGTCGCGCCGGCGGGGACGGGGCAGCCACCGAGCTCGCCGAAGCTCGACTCGAAGGAGTCGATGCCCTCTTCCAGCGAGGCCAGCACATTGGCGAGCCCCTGACCGCGGGTGTCGTGGAAGTGCGCCGTCAACTCGATCCCGCCCTGACCTTCCGCGGCGAACCGTTCACGGGCGGCCTCGAAGAATCGCCGCACCTGGACCGGATTTGCCATGCCGGTGGTGTCTCCGAAGCCGACCTCGTCGCAACCTGCCGCGGCCAGTCGCAGGGCGATGTCCAGCACGCGTTCCACCGGGACGTCACCCTCGTAGGGGCAACCGAACGAGGTCGAGATCACGCCTTCACACCGCAGGCCCGCCTCACGGGCGACCGGGATCGTCTCTTCCAGCCCGGAGAGCGACTCCTCGACCGAGCGGTTGACGTTCTTGCGGTTGTGGGTCTCCGACGCGGACAGGAAGAAGTTGGTCTCGTCGAACCGGTCCCGCCGCTCCAAAGCGCGGTCGAGGCCCCGCCGGTTCGGGATGAGGACCGAGTAGGAAACGCCTTCGGGCCTGGAGATGCCGTCGAGCACCTCGTCAGCGTCGGCCAGTTGCGGGATCACGTCGGGGCGGACGAACGAGGTGACTTCGATCCGCTTGAGGCCGGTGGCCGCGAGCTGATCGATCAGGCGGACCTTGTCCGCCGTCGCGATGACCTCCGGTTCGTTCTGGAACCCGTCGCGGGGCCCGACTTCACGGATCCGCGCCGTGCGGGGGTATTCGCTCACGACTGCGGCGCCACGTTGAAGTTGATCGCACGACGCTCGTGGATGCCGACCCCGAGGACCCGGTCTCCCTCACGGACCTCGACCGCGAACCGGAACTTGCGACCGTCGATCACCTCGTCGAGACGGGCCCAGGCGATGCATGCGGCGCCTTCCGGCGCGCCCGCGACGTGCTTGATCGAGACCTCGAAACCGACGGTGGCCGTGCCTTCGGGCAGGAACTCCTGGATCAGGATCGCGCAGTTCCGCTCCATCATCCCGATCATTCCCGGGGTCGAGAGGACCCCCGACGCGAGCAGCCCCCCGACGTCCGTGAGCAGCATCCCCTCGACGGTGAATTCCTCTTCGCGCTCGGTTCCGACTTTCTCCTCGATAGGCATGCATCCAAGGATATGCAACGGTTTGCGGAAACGGCCAGCCGGGTCTCGCCCTCACTGTCCCGTCCTTCGGGTCAGGCCCTAGACTCCGGCCCCGTGAGCGAAACATCGGAAGTACCGGTCATTCCTGTCATCGGCGGCACCGGGGCCCTGGGTTCCGGACTGGCCAAACGCTGGGCGAAGAGCGGCGCCCGGGTGGTCATCGGCTCCCGCGACGCCGACCGCGCCCGTGAAGCCGCGGCCAAGTTGGCCGAGGAAACCGGCGGCGACATCGTCGGGATGGCGAACGAAGAGGCTGCCACGCAGGCCGAGGTCGTGTTCCTCACGGTCCCCTTCCGCAACCAGTCCGAGTACCTGACCAACCTGAAGAACGTCCTCCAGCCGGGCCAGATCCTGGTCGACTGCTCGGTTCCGCTGGCGGCGGCTATCAGCGGCAAGGCGACCCGGACGATCGGCGTCTGGCAGGGGTCGGCAGCGCAGCAGGCCCAGGAGATGGCCCCCGAAGGCGTGACCGTCGTCTCCGCGCTTCACACCGTCGGCGCCCCCGGTCTCGCGGACCTCTCGGTCGAGCTCGACGAGGACGTCCCGGTCTGCGGCGACAAGAAGGTCCACAAGACGAAGGTCGCGAACCTGATCTCCCGGATCGACGGACTGCGGCCGATCAACGCCGGGGCCCTCGAGATCTCACGCATCGTCGAGCAGATCACCGCCCTGATGATCTCGATCAACATCCGTTACAAGGCTCACTCCGGCCTCAAGTTCACGAACCTGCCCGAGGGCGATCCCTTCTCATGAAGGTCGCCCTGCTGGCCGGCGGGACCGGCGGGGCCAAGCTTGCCGCCGGGATGCAGGCGGTGATCAAGGGCGACCTCACGGTCATCGCCAACACCGGCGACGATGTCGAGATCCTCGGCGCGCACGTCTCCCCCGACCCCGACCTCGTGACCTACTGGCTGGCCGGCCAGGTCGACGAGGTCCGCGGCTGGGGCATCAAGGACGACTCGTTCAACGTCTTCGAGCGGATGGTGAGATTCGGCGCTCCCGCCTGGTTCTCGCTTTCCGACCTGGACTTGGCCGCCTGCCTCTACCGCAAGGACTTCCTCGCGGCGGGCGGTCGTCAGACAGATGCCCAGGCCCAGATCGCCCGTGGCCTCGGGGTCACGGCCACCGTGCTGCCGATGTCCGACGAACCGGTCCGCACCAGGGTCATGAGCGGCGGGATGTGGCGTGGGCTCCAGGAGTACCTGATCCTCGAAGGCGGACAGGCCGAGGTCCAGGGCGTGGAGCTGGAGGGAATCTCCGAAGCCGGACCGACGCCGGAGGTGCTCGCGGCGATCGACGGAGCGGACCTGATCGTGATCGGGCCCTCCAACCCGGTCATCAGCATCGGCCCGATCCTCGCCGTGGCGGGTATCCGCGAGGCGATCATCGAGGCCGAGGCTCCGGTCGTCGCCGTCAGTCCCTACGTCGCCGGCAAGGTGATCAAGGGACCGACCGACCTCTTCATGGAGGCCCTCGGCCGTCCCCGCACCGCGGCCGGGGTCGCCTCGCTCTACCGCGAGGTGATCGACGCGCTGATCTGCGACAGCGGTGATCCCGATCCCCCGCCGGAGGATGTCCGGTGCTTCTCCACCGGAACGCTCATGCACAGCTCCGAGAGCAGGGCGACCGTCGCCCGGGCGGTGCTGAAGGTCGGCGAGAAGCTGGTCGGCTGAGGCTGCCATGACCTGCTTCGCCGTGATCACGATCAAGCGATTCGACGCCGCCAAGCAGCGGCTCGCCGGATCGATCGACGAGAGCCTGCGCCGACGACTAGCCGAAGCCATGTTCGGCGACGTCCTCGAGGCGATCGCCGGGGCCAGGCTCCTGGACGGGGTAGTGGTGGTCACCGGCGAGGGACGCGCTGCGGCGATGGCTCGTGAAGCCGGCGCCGATGTCGTGACCGACCCGGAGGACGGAGGGCACTCGGCAGCGTCCTCACTGGGCATCGCCCGGGCCGTCGAGCTCGGGGCCACCCGGGTCGTGCTGCTCCCCGGCGACTGTCCCCTGCTCGACCCACGCGAGCTCGACCGGCTGCTGACAGGCATGCCGTCGCCATGGGTGGCGGTGGTGCCGGACCGGCACGGAGCCGGCACGAACGCGGTGATCATCTCTCCCCCCGACGCGATCAGCCCCTCCTTCGGGGAAGGCAGTTGCGAGCGTCACCTCGGGCTCGCCCGGAAGGCCGGGATCCCGTCTTCCCGCGAGCCCCTCCCCACGCTCGGGCTCGACCTCGACACCCCGGCCGACATCATCGCCCTGACCCGCGAGATCGAAACCGACCGTGCCGCCGGACGCCCCGTCCGGGCTGCCCGGACGGTCGAGACTCTGGGAATCTAGGCCGATGGACCAGGAACCGATCCTGATCAGCGCCGTTCCCGGCCTGCCGGAGATCACTCGCGGCTACCGCCTGGGAGCCGAGATCTCCGACCGGATCGACCTGGTCGACGAGGACATCCTGGTGATCTCGCAGAAGGCGGTCTCGAAGGCCGAAGGCCGCACCGTCGCGCTCGACACCGTCGAGCCACGGCCCGAAGCGGCCCGGCTGGGCAGCGAGCTCGGCAAGGACCCGCGGCTGGTCGAACTGATCCTCGCCGAGTCCCGGGCCGTCGTCCGGACCGACTACGCCCGCGGCATCATCATCACCGAGACGAACGAGGGTTTCGTCTGCGCGAACTCCGGGATAGACGCATCGAATCTCGACGACCCCGACAGCGTCATCCTGCTGCCACGTGACTGCGACCATTCAGCACGGCTTATCCGCGCCGAGATCGAGGACGAGATCGGCACGAGGCCGGCCGTGATCATCTCCGACAGCTTCGGGCGCGCCTGGCGGCACGGCCAGGTCGAGGTCGCGCTCGGCTGCGCCGGGATCGAGGTGCTCGACGACTGGCGCGGCCTGCCGGATCGCAATGGCCGGATCCTCACCTCCACCGCGATCGGGATCGCCGACCAGGCCGCCGCGGCGTCAGACCTGGCCCGCTCGAAGACGAGCGGCACCCCGGTGATCCGGATCCGTGGCCTCGGCCGTTTCGTCAACCGGGACAACGGCCCGGGTTGCGGCAGCCAGATCCGCTCGCCGGAAGAAGACCTGTTTCGCTGATCGCCCTGCGGTTACCCTCAGGGCATGGGAAAGTTCGTCTACTACGCCACGGTCTCGCTCGACGGCTACATGGAGGACCCGGACGGCGGCATCAACTTCTCCGAACCTGACGAAGAAGTCCATCGCCACTCCAACAGATGGATGGAGGAGACCGGGCTGGTGATCATGGGCCGCCGGCTCTGCGAGGTGATGGAGCCGTTCTGGCCGGATACCCTGGAGAACCCCGCCGGAATCGGGTACGTCGACGAGTTCGCCCAAATCTGGGCGCGCAAGCCGAAGCTGGTCTTCTCGCGCACCATGACCGAGGCTCCGGGCGACGTGGGACTGATCCACGAACTGGATCCTGCCTGGGCCGAGGAACTGCGGGACAAGGTCGACGGCATGATCTCGGTCGGAGGCGCGGATCTCGCATCGGCATTCGCCGCCGAAGGCCTCATCGACGAAATCCAGATGCTCACCGTCCCCAAGGTTCTCGGTGGCGGCAAACCGATGCTCGGGCCCGGCTTCCTCGGACGCGACCTCAGCTTGATCGAGTCGCACCCCTTCTCAGCCGGCACGATCACCTCCCGCTACGCGGTCACCTC
>JBEBXB010000072.1:0-9386 GCA_040391885.1 Conexibacter woesei
CACCACCACCGCCGTCACGAAGGCGAAGGCGGCATCGGACGCGTCGACCATGGCCCAAAGCCTGACACGCCGCCCCGACGGACGCCCGCTCCCCTCCCCGAAGCAAACCCAGGCTTCACACCGCTGGTGCCACAAACCGGCTGCACTGGCTCCGCGAACCAGCTGCGGGACCGTGCGCGGGAACTCCCGCCCGCGCGAACTCCCACGCACAGTTCGCTCCCCCGGATCCGCCAAAGCGAACTGAGCGTCGAACCTCCTGCCAGCGGGAGTTCCTACGCTCAGTTGTCAGTGGAGTTTTCACGCTCAGTTGGCCGTGCGCCTCGACTCGGGCATCGTGTGGAGCGCCAGCCGGAAGTAGGCGGCAAGCTTGGCTGCCGTGTTCTGGGGATCGTGCACGATCATCGACCAGGTGAGACGCAGCACGCGCCGCCCGGAAAGCTCCAGTTGCGCGGTCCGGTCGCGGTCCACCTCGAATCCGCGATCGGAGTCGTGAAACTCCCGACCGTCGAGTTCGACGATCAGTTCATATGCCTCCCAGTAGAAGTCGACCTCGTAGCCCGCGACCCGCTGGTTGACTACGGGCTGCGGAAATCCATGCTCCTTCAGGAAGTCCAGGAAGCGATTCTCCAGCTCTGACCGGGTGAGCACCGCTAGCGGATGCCACTTCTCGAGGAGCTTTCGCAGATTCCCGATGCCCTTCCTCCCCCGGGCCGAGGCAACCCTGGACCGGAACTTGAGGATTCCCCAAAGCGCCCCAGCGCTCCTGTGTGAAAGCACCGCATCCGGTCCACAGGCCAGAACCGCCGACATCCACTTTCCGCGATCACCGATCGGCCGATGACCGAGCGCGTACACACCTCGTCGTACCCCGACCAACCTTTGATTCTCGATCCGGCGGCTGATCTGTCCATTGGACATACCGATCTGGAACAACTGCCGCCTGGAGATCAATCCGTGCTGCCGCTCGGCCAGGGATCTGACTTCTGACGAGAAGCGGGGCGAATGGGTCCCGTGCCCTGTTGGTCCAGCCGGATCGGCTTGAGTCGATTCCCTGCCTCTTTCGATGGATCTCCCGCCTGCTTCATCCGATCGTTCCGTGTCCATGGATTCAGCCTGCCCGGGAAGTTGTGACCGAACAAGACCTGGAAGCCACAATTGGGACAACCAACCGTTCCGGGAAAGTAACGGCGCCGTCTTCTCACAAACTTGACGGGCCGGAGGCCCCGACTGAACCGAGCGCAGAAACGCTCACCGGCGGGAGTTTGCGCGCAGGGTTGCTTTTCCTACGGGTCTTCAGACGAACCGGGCGCGCAAACGTTCGCTTGCGGGCGATCCCGCGCTCAGTTCGAGGTTCGGGAATCGCAGACGGATCAGGCGAGGGCGCCGAGGACGCCGGTCATGAGCAGAGCCGGGTCCTGGGGCTCGCGGGCGCCGGGAGGGCCTTGGCGCTTGACCAGCTCGAGGTCGTCCGCTTTCTCGAGGACGATCAGGCGGCCCTCGGCGATCAACGCCTCGTCGACGCCGCCCATGCGCCCAGCGAACGTCGTGTAGACGGGCGTACCGAGGGCGACGGCCTCGCGGTTCATCGTGCCGCCGGCGGAGACGACCAGGTCGGACAGAGCGATCAGGCTCTGGGCGTCGATCGCCCGCTCGGGCACGATCAGGTTGTCGGAGCCCATGGCGCGGATCCGGTCGCCCTGCGCCGTGGTCCGCGGGATCACGACCGCGGTCACGTCGGATGCCCCGGCGAGCCGCTCGATCACCTGCTCGTAAAGCGGGTTGTCGGCGTGATACTCGGAGGTCTCCGGCGGGGGCCGCACCACGACCAGCACCCGTTCGCGATCGAGACCGAGCTCGGTCATCACCGCCGGGTCGGGCTCGAAGCCGGCCAGGTAGTAATCCTCCTTGAGGCCGGGATACCGGACCAGCTTGTCGCCCTTCGCCCCCACCTTCGCCATCCGATCGACCGGGATCGCGTCCGGGACCAGCACCCGCTTGGCTATCCGGAAAGCGAGCTGGCGCTGGAGCCCGGCGAACTCGTAGTCCTGGAGCTGGGCCGAAGGGATGAAGAAGGCGGCCGACACAAGGGCGAGATCGACCGAGCCGTGGGCAATTCCCAGATCGGGGCGGAAGTCCCAGACGGGGCGGGCGAGACGGGCCGACCGGCCGACCAGCGCCCGTGCCTTGCCGAACCAGGATCCACCCCCATGCTCACCGACGACGATGTGCGGGATCTCCAGCCGCTCCAGGATGCCGACCGTCTGGCCGTACTCCCGAGCGGTCACGAGGACCTCCGCCCCGTCGGCCCGGAACCGGTCGATCAACGGCTTCAGCACAAGGGGATGCGCCGCTGCGGTGCAGTCGAACCAGACCTTCATCGCGTCGGACGGATCGATTCGCGGATCGAGGCGGGAACGGGCCGGGTCTGGGCCGTGGTGAAGATCAGCCCAGGCTCGGGTAGAGCGGGTACCGGTCCATCAGCGACTGGCTTCGAGCCGCCAGCGACTCACGCTCACCCTCGAACCGGTCCGAAAGCGCGGTCGAGATGATCGCCGCGATCTCGGTCATGTCCTCGGGGGTGAAGCCACGCGTGGAGAGCGCCGGGGTGCCGATCCTGAGGCCCGAAGGGTTCATCGGCGGCCGCTCGTCGAAGGGGATCGCGTTCCGGTTGACGGTGATCCCGACCTGGTCGAGCCGGTCCTCGCCGGTCTGGCCGTCGAGCCCGGTCGAGGTGAGATCGACCAGCACCAGATGAACGTCGGTGCCGTCCGTGAGGACGTCGATGCCACCGTCGATCAGGCCGGCCGCGAGGGCCCTGGCGTTGGCGACGGTGCGCCGCTGGCGTTCGGCGAACAGATCGGTGGAGGCGATTCCGAGGGCGACCGCCTTGGCGGCGATCACGTGCATGAGGGGGCCGCCCTGCTGGCCCGGGAAGATCGCCCGGTTGATGTCGGCCTTCAGCTCCTCGCGGCAGAGGATCATGCCGCTGCGGGGGCCGCCGAGGGTCTTGTGGATCGTGGTCGTGACCACGTCGGCATGCGGCACCGGGTTGGGATGCTCCCCGGCGGCGACGAGCCCGGCGAAATGGGCCATGTCGACCATCAGCTTCGCCCCGACGGAGTCGGCGATCTCGCGGAAGCGGGCGAAGTCGAGCTGTCGCGGGTACGCGGACCAGCCGGCGACGATCAGGCTCGGCTTCGTCTCCTCGGCCAGGCGGGCCACCTCGTCCATGTCGACTCGCAAATCATCGCGGGACACGTGGTACGGAACGACGTTGTAGAGCTTGCCCGAGACGTTCAGCTTCATCCCGTGGCTGAGATGGCCACCGTGATCGAGAGCCAGTCCCATGATCGTGTCGCCGGGCTCGATCAGCGCCATGTAGGCGGCGTTGTTGGCCTGGGCGCCGGCATGGGCCTGGACGTTGGCGTGCTCCGCCCCGAACAGATCCTTGGCCCGCTCGATCGCCAGTTCCTCGACGATGTCGACCTGCTCGCAGCCGCCGTAGTAACGGCGGCCCGGGTAGCCCTCGGCGTACTTGTTGGTGAGAACCGAACCGGTGGCCTCGAGAACGGCCCTGGGCACGAAATTCTCCGATGCGATCATCTCCAGCGTGTTGCGCTGGCGCGACAGTTCGCCGTCGAGGGCCGCCGCGACTGCGGGGTCGACCTCGGCAAGGGTGGCGTCAAGGAGAGCTTCGGAAGCGGTACTCATCTCAGAGAAAAACCTTTCGGGACGGGAAGAAACCAGCCTACCGGCTAGAGCGTTCCCTGCTCGACGCCGGTGATCTCGTTGACCCTCCGTTCGTGACGCCCGCCTTCGAACCCGGTCGCGAGGAAGGTGTCGACGATCTGACCGGCGGCATCTGGAGCGAGCCGCTGGCCGGAAAGGGTGATCACGTTGGCATCGTTGTGTCGCCGGCACATCTCGGCTTCGTCGACATCGTGGGCGTTGACCGCCCGGATCCCGTCGACCTTGTTGGCGACGATCGCGACGCCGTTTCCGGACCCGCATACGATCACGCCCCGCTCCGCGTCACCACCGGCAACCAGCTCGGCGGCCCGGGCCGCGAACGGTGGATAGTCGGTTGATTCCGCGGAATGGGTACCTACGTCCTCAACCTCATGTCCCTCAGACTGAAGGCGGGCTTTGACAGCCTCTTTCAACTCGAAACCAGCGTGATCTGAACCCATCGCGATCTTCATGGCCCCGAGACTACTCAAGAACTTCTCCCCGGTAACTGCCCTGACGTCCGTCCGGCTGGCGGTCCTGCCCGTCGCTCTGGGCCTCCTCCTCGGCTCCGCTTTCCCGGCCGGGGCCGCACCGAGGCCCCAAGCTGCCCCGCATGGCGATCCCTGCCGCATTCCCAAGGTGGCCGCACGGCTGCTCTGCCCCGACCTCCGGATCGCCCGGCCGTCCCACCTTTGGGCCGACCGCAAGACGAGGAAGGGCCGGGTGCTGCTGCGGTCCACCAACGACATCCGCAGCCGCGGCACCGGGCCGATGGAGTTGCGAGGAAGGCGGGACCGGGCCCGTTCGATGAACGTCACCCAGGCGATCCGCCGAAAGGCAGGGGGTCACCGACTCGAACCGACCCAGATCCGACTCCGGTTCTTCAACGTCGGTGGTAAGTACGGCGGGGCCTTTTGGAAGGTCAGGAATCCGCTCCGGTTCGAGCTCTGGCGAATAGACCGCAACCGCAGGCTGACCCGACGGGTCCGCACCGGCCCCAAGCAGTTCTACTGCTTCCGCGACCTCGAACGCACCGCTCCCGGGCCCCGTTCCCCCGTCGGCCCGGTCTACCCCGCCTGCAACCAGAACCCGAAGGTGAACGAGGTCACCCTCGGCACCTCGGTCGGGTGGTCCGACATCTACCCGTCGACCTACGACCTCCAATGGATCGACGTGACCGGCCTCCGGGGGTGCTTCGCCTACGTGATGCGGCTGGACCCGGCGGGCACGCTGTTCGAGTCGAACAAGGCGAACAACGTCTCCCGCAAGATCGTGAGGCTGCCGTACCGAAGGGTCCCCAACCAGCGTTGCTGAGGGTTACCAGGGACCGGAGAAACGCGGACGGTGATCCAGAGCCGCGATCAGGTCCCCGCGACTCATGCCGCCCTCCCGCAGGATCTTCCACTCGCCGGTCTCGTCGATCTCGGTGAGGTCGACCACCGTCGAGGGCAGGCCGGTGAGGACGCCGCCGTCGATAGCGAGATCGACCTCGTCCCTGACCTCGGGCACCACCCCTTCGAAGGAGTACGGCGCCGGTTCCCCACTGAGATTCGCGGAAGTCTGGAAAAGGGGAAAGCGAACTCCGGAGAGGGGGCCGTCGATGACCCGGATCCCCAGTCGGGACTCGTCCTCGCGGCAGGCCAGCGGGTAACGATGGCGGGGGTTCGGGACCACCAGGGTGACCGGTCCGGGCAAGAGCGCCGCGACGGCCTCGCTGACTCTCTGTCCGAGGTCGCGGATCAGTTCCCGCATCGCCATCGGCGAGAGGTACATGATCGCCGACGGCTTGCCGTCGTCTCGCCCCTTGATCCGGTGGATCCGCTCGACCGCCTTCTGATTCAGCGGGTCGCAGGCAAGGCCGTACAGCCCGTCGGCGGGGAACAGCGCCACCCCGCCCTTGCTGATGCAGGACTCGAGCGCCTGCCGGGCGGCGTCGCCCGCGTTTATGTCGGTCGCCACGACCTTCATGAACCGATTTTCTCAGGCCGGGATGCCCGGCCGGTCACGACCCGGTCGATGCCGGCGAGATCGAGGCGGATCTCCGCCTCGGAAAAGCCTGCCGCGACGACCATCTCCCGAACGCGTTCTCCCTGTCCCTGACCGATCTCCAGCCCGATCACCGGCGCCGTGACGCGGTCACGGCCGAGCTCGGCCAACACCTCGAGAATCACGTCCGTTCCGTCGGGCCCGCCGAAGAGGGCCCCGGCCGGCTCCCACTCCGCGACATCCGGGGCGAGCCTGTCCCCCGCGGGCACGTAAGGCAGGTTGGCCAGGATCAGATCGAAGTCGGCCGGGCCGGGCGGAAGCGATCCGGCGACGAACTCGACCCGCTCACTCAGACCGAGCCGATCGGCGTTCGCGCGGGCCACCGTGAGCGCGCCCTCCGAGATGTCGGTGGCCACGATTCGCGAGGCGGGCAGCTCATCGGCCACGGCGAGGGCGATCGCCCCGGAGCCGGTCCCGATCTCCAGGACCCGCTCGGGCTTCGCCTCCAGCGCCAGCTCGACCAGCATCTCGGTCTCCGGCCTCGGGATCAGCACCCGGGGATCCACTTGGAGATCGATGTAACGAAAGCCTTTGCTGCCGAGGATGTAGGCGACCGGCTCGCGCCGCAGCCGGCGCCGGACGGCTTCGGAGAAAGCCCGTGACATGCCGGGTTCGAGGGTCAGCTCCGGGCGCGCGACCAAGTCGGCCCGGCCGTAGCCGGAGATCCCGGAGAGCATGACCTCGGCATCGAGGCGAGGGGTCTCGACTCCGACCGCTTCCAGGGCGTCGATGGCGGCGGCGAGTGCTTCGCCGACCTGCGCTCCCGCCAAGGTCAGGCCGCCTGAGCTTCGAGGCGCTGCCGCTTCTCCTCGCCGGCCAGGGCGTCGGTGAACTCGCCGAGGGCACCGTTCAGGACCCCGTCGAGATCGTGGGAGGTCAGCTTTATCCGGTGGTCGGTGACCCGACCCTGAGGGAAGTTGTAGGTGCGGATCTTCTCCGAGCGCTGCCCGGTGCCGACCTGCGCCTTGCGCTCCGATGCGATCGCCGCCTGCTGCTCGGCGAGCTGGCGCTCGTAGATTCTCGCCCGCAGCACCCGCATCGCCTTGTCGCGGTTCTGCAGCTGCGACTTCTCGTCCTGCATCGAGACCACGATCCCGGTCGGCTTGTGGGTGATCCGCACCGCCGAATCGGTCGTGTTGACCGACTGGCCGCCCGGCCCGGACGATCGATACACGTCGACCTGGAGGTCGTTGTCGTTGATCTGGACCTCGACCTCCTCCGCTTCCGGCAGGACCGCGACGGTGGCGGTCGAGGTGTGGATCCGGCCCTGGGACTCGGTCTCCGGCACCCGTTGGACACGATGGGTGCCGCCCTCGTACTTGTAGACGGAGTAGGCGGCGTCGCCCCGGACCTCGAAGGTGACTTCCTTGAACCCGCCGTGCTCGGCGGTCGACTGGGAGAGCACCTCGGTGCCGAAACCGCGTTCGACCGCGTAGCGAGTCAGCATCTTGTAGAGATCGCCGGCGAACAGGGCGGCCTCGTCTCCGCCGGTGCCGGCCCGAATCTCGACGATCACGTTCTTGTCGTCGTTCGGGTCGGAGTCGACCATCGCGAGCCGGATCTCCTCTTCCAGCTCGGACAGCCGCACCGGCGCCTCGCGGACCACGCGCTCCAGCTCTTCGTCGTCGTCGTCTTCGAGCAGCTCCCGGGCGCCTTCCAGGTCATCCTTCAGCGTCCGGTACTCCGCGACCAGGGCGCTGGCCGGCTGCATGCGACGGTACTCGCGACCGACTTCGGCGTAGCGGTCGCGGTCCCCGATCACGACGGGATCGGACATCTCACGTTCAAGTTCGGCGAATCGCGCCTCGATCTGTTCGGCCAGCTTCTCGATCACACAGAGAAGTGTGACGGGCCGACGGCGGCGCTGTCAGCCCGCCCGGGCGGACCGCAACCGGAGCGCGGGCCGCCGCGGGAAATCAGGCGACTATCTCGATCGGTTCGAGATCGGCATCGTCCTCGGGACGCCCGACCGCGAGAACGGCGTCGAGGGCGGCGATCGCAACCTCGAGCTGGGATTCGTCCGGCTCCCGGGTGGTCAGCTTCTGGAGCATCAAGCCGGGCCACATCACGACCCGGACCCAGCCGTGCGAACGGTTCCTCCCGGCCCACTTGATCAGCTCGTAGGCGATGCCGGCGATCAGCGGCACCCCGAGGATCCGGGAGAGCAGCAGCCAGTACCAGGCGGGCAGCCCGATCGGGGCGAAGACGAAGATCGCGATCACCATGACGAAAAGCAGGAAGCTGGTCCCGCAGCGGGGATGGAGCCGTGAGTAGAGGCCGGCCCGGCCGGGGGTCAGTTGGTCTTCGGCCTCGTAGCAGGAGATCGTCTTGTGCTCGGCCCCGTGGTACTCGAAGACCCGGCGCAGGTCCTCGATCCGGGAGAGGGCCAGGATGTAGCCGATGAAGATCAGCGTCCTCAGGACTCCCTCGACCAGCCAGAACAGCACGGCGGAGTCGAGCCAGTCCTTGATCAGGCTGGTCAGCCCGACCGGCACGACGAAGAAGAGCAGGATCGCCATCGCCATCGAAAGGACGATGGTCATCGCCCAGGCGGCGCCGCCGATCTCCTGTTCCTGCTCTCCCTCCTCCAGCTGGGCGTTCGCGGAGATGCCGAGGGCGCGAAAGCCGATCTTCAGCGATTCGGCCAAGGCGACGACGCCCCGCACGACCGGCCACCGCAGGGCGCGGTGGCGACGGGCCCACGGATCGATCCGATCCGTCGTCACGTCGATCTCCCCGGACGGGAGGCGGACGGCGACCGCCCACGCGGTCACTCCGCGCATCATCACGCCCTCGAGGACGGCCTGTCCTCCTAGCGGAGCGTCACGCTTCGATTCGAGCGGTCCCTGACCGCGGGCCACGAGCTCAGGTGGGCTCTGGCCGGAAAGCTACTGCTGGCCGGCGTTGGCCTTGGCGCGCTTGGCGGCGCGACGCTGGAAGCGCTCGACGCGACCACCGGTGTCGACGAGCTTCTGCTTGCCGGTGTAGAAGGGATGGCAGGCCGAGCACAGTTCGACATGAAGATCGGACTTGGTTGACCGGGTGTAGAACTGGTTGCCGCACGAACAGTGGACGTTCGCGATCACGTACTCGGGGTGGATATCTGCCTTCATGTACTCAAGAATAGAGGACCGGCGGCTCCGGCACCTCGCCGCCGGTCGGGGCGGCCGATCGGCGCCTGACCTCGGCTCGGGCGATCACGAGCGCCGGTCGCTTCGAACCCCCATTTTGCGGAAAGTTTCCGCACCGGCTCTCACCGGACCTCACCCACGGGGTGAATTTGGCTGTACACATGAGGAATGTCAGGCCGGGAGCCGCATTTGACTGTTTTCGCAAATTGCGGGATTCCGTGGCAGGTTTTCCGTCCGATGGGGCGAAGAGACTTTCCATAACCCTTCCGGAGGAGGAGCACCCGCATGGCTAAAGAGGTATTCGACCAGGCCCAGCCCCACAGCAGCAAGGCGAAGCTGTTCGCCGAAGCGTTTCGTGGCTGTGATGAGTGGACCATCCCCCCGCGCAAGCGGCGGTCGACAAGTCGCCCGATCTACGAAGCGAGTTCGTACCGTGGCGAGATCGTCGATCTGGATTTTCGCGAAGCTGCCTGAACTTCA
>JBEBXB010000073.1:0-9295 GCA_040391885.1 Conexibacter woesei
CGGATCAGGCTCCGGGCTTGGCCACCATCAGGTAGATCGCGACCAGGACGAGCACCCCGGCGAGAGCCCCGACCATCCCCTGCATCCGAGCCTTGGACAGATACACGTCCGAGAGCTCGACCTGTCCGTCACCCGCCGCCGCGATCTCGGCCGACACCATCGGCCCCAGTTTCTTGTCGGAGGGGATGAAGAAGCCGCCGACCAGCCCGCCGAGGACGAACACGATCAGGAAGGAGGCGCTGATCCAGAAGGAACCGAATCCCCAACCCGCGTCCGAGACCTGGTAGACGCCGGTGACCAGAATCAGAAGCAGCGCCGGTTGGGCGAAGTACCGGTTGATCACGATCTGAAGCCGGTGGACGAACGGCAGGTGACGCGGGCTCATGCTCATCGCGACCGGAAATAGGATCGACTCGGCAAACGTCATTCCCAGACCGACCACGACCGCGCTGATGTGGACCCATAACGACAGCTGATAGACGGAAACGGCGAGTGGAAGCTCCATGCCCCGACCCTACCCGCGCCGCCCGGCGCCTCATCTACACGGTCAGTCCCGGCGCCGTACCAAGGTCAGCCCGTCGGCCATTCCGAGCAGCACGGAGTCGACCCGGGGGTCGTCGGTGATCCGGTCGTTCAGGGCGGCCACCGCGAGCGCGCCCGCGTCCTCCGGGTCGGGCTGCAGCACCCGTCCGCTCATCAGCACGTTGTCGATCGCCAGCAGGCCGTTCCGGCTGAGTCGAGGTATCAACTCCTCGTAGTACTCGGGATAGCCCGTCTTGTCCGCGTCGAGATACGCGAAGTCGAAGAACGGCTCGGCGGGAAGCGCGCGCAGCGTGGCGATCGCGGGCCCGACCTGGATCTGGACACGGTCCCCCACCCCGGCCCGTTCGAGGTTGGCCCGGGCCGTCTCCGCCCGTTCCGGGTCAAGCTCGCAGCAAAGCAGGGTCCCATCCTCGCCGAGGCCCCGGGCGATCCGGATCGCGCCGTAGCCGGTGAAGGTGCCGATCTCGATCGCCCGCTTCGCGCCGCCGATCCGGACGAGCATCTCCAGCAGCGCCGCCTGGCCCGGGTCCGTCTGCATTACGGCCAGGCCCCCGAGTGCGGCCGTCTCCTCTTCGACCGCGGTCAGCGACGGGTCGCGGCCGCTGATGTGACGTTCGACGTAGGCGGCGAGCTCGGGCGTGATCGGGGTCGGTTGGAGGGACATGCCTTCAAGCTATCCGGCGAGGCGGGTCGCCGCCGAAGGGACGCCGTCGCCGTCGGTGGCCTGGCGGGCGCCATCGCGGATCGCCTCGGCAACCACCTCGGCAGCGAAGATCGTCAGCAGAAACGGATCCGCCTCCACCTTGCCGGTGGAGAGGCAGACGGTGAGATCCCCGTCGACGGCGGTCGCGGCCGGCGACAGGGCCCTCGCGAACCCCGGGGCGGCGGAACGGGCGACGTTCCAGGCCTCGGCCTTGGTCAGCTTCGCGTCGGTGGTGAGGCAGACAAGGGTCGTCGCTTCGCCGAGCGGCATCCGGGCGGGTCCTTCGTTCAGCACCTCGAGCGTCCGCTTCCAGCCTCCCGTGCCGCCGTTCTCCCCCGCCCGCCAGTAGCCGGCGATCACCTCGCCGTCAGGACCGATCACCTCACCGAAGGGATTTACCACCGCGATCGCGGTCATCACCGCGTCGCCAACCTTGATCGTGGCCGCGCCGAGGCCGGTCTTGGTCCAGCCCCCGTCCGGGGAGACCTTGCCGGCCGTGCATCCCATCCCTGCGCCGACCGACCCGCGATCGAACCGGCTCGACGCCGATTCGCAGGCGGCCCGGGCCCCGTCCGGGCCGGGCCAGGCGGTGTTCGACCCGATCGGCAGGTCGAAGCAGACGGCCCCCGTGACCAGCGGAACCGGTCCCGCCGGGGTCGGAAACCCCTTGCCCTGCTCCCGCAACCACTCGACCACTCCGGTGGTGGCGCCGAGGCC
Organism: Conexibacter woesei; assembly: GCA_040391885.1. GTDB lineage: Bacteria > Actinomycetota > Thermoleophilia > Solirubrobacterales > 70-9 > 67-14. The sequence continues at coordinate 1,964 of JBEBXB010000073.1, forward strand.
GAAGGCGCTTCCGCCGGACAGCAGGACCGCGTGGGCGCCCGGGGTCGAGGTCGCCGGGGAGAGCAGGTCGAACTCGTGGGTCCCGGGGCCGCCGCCGCGGATCTCCCCCGCGGAGACGGAGTCCTGCGGGCCGAGGATCACGGTGCATCCCGTCCATCCCTCACGGTCGCTCCAGTGTCCGACGGTGACGCCGTCGGGCAAGGTGATTTCCGGCTCCACAAGTACTTCCCGCTCACTCATGGACCGGATTCTAGGTGGCACCGACGACCGGCCGGATCAACGCACCGCCACGCGGACGATGGTCGTCATCGACTGGTAGTAGATGTCCCGATCCCATCCGGGGCAGGGAAAGAGGAACGCCTGACAGGACGACGGCACCTCGGTCCGGCCCTTGTCCATCCCCGAGTCGAGATCCAGCACCACCAGCTGGTCCCTACCCACCGCCCGGGCGTTCCTGCGCACCACGGCGGCTCGGCCGGCAAGCCGGATCGCCGGACGCAGCGCCCGACGGAGCCCTTTGTGGCGCAGCGCCGGCGGGTCCCGCCAGTCCTGGACCACGAGCTCCCGCGTGTCGGGATACAGGATGAGATGACCGGCGTGGGCGAAGTCGTCACGCCGCCAAAGAGGCTCGAGGTCGTCGCCGTTCATCCGCCAGGCCCGGAGTACCGCGTTGCCGGCGTCGTAGGCGACGATCGTGCCGGTCTCCGGGTCCCAGCCGGGGGGATTCGACTCGGTGCCCCAGGCAAGCCCGCTGATCTCGGCCGAGCGGATCACCTTCGCGTCGTCGCGACGGGCCCACCACAGCCGAACCGGGTCGGGTGCGTCGCCCGAGGCCCGCATCGACCAGTCGGTCCGGTTCCTGCCCTGGTCCATCCAGAAGACGTGCTCGTCGGTGATCACGGGATCCCAGCCGTAACTGCGTCCCGGGGCAGGTCCATAGCGGGGCCGCCAGCCCTCGTCGATGACCAGCCGGCCGGCGTCCCGGTCGAGGGTGAGACGAAAGACGGTCTCGGTGCCGACGATGATCACGCCTTCACCGTCGGAGGCCAGCCGGGCGATGCTCGGCTCCGGCAGCCGCAGCGGCGGGGCGACCGGCATCAGGGTGACCGGGTCGAGGACGGACACTGTCGACGGCTCCATCCCGTCCGGTGCGTCGCAGTCCTTGGTCACCAGCTCTCCCCCGTCCAGGACCACGAAGGAGTTGTGCGGCCGCGGGACCGGCAGCCGGTGCGATGCCAGCACCTCGAGGTCCGGGGTGAGTCGGTGGGCCCACCGGCCGAGCACCATGTGGATGTCCCCGTTGGCGTGGGCCGCGATCCCACCGGGCCAGTACTGCCCGGCCGGCAGGCGCGGGGTCGATGCCACGACCTCCAGGGTCAGCGGATCGAGCTTCTCGACCCAACCCTCGACCGTCCCCTCCAGGGGCTCGCCGACCGGCATGTCGTGGCGGAGCGCATAGAGCTCGCCGGGTTCCCTCCGGATCAGCATGTCGTTGGCGAAGGCGTCTTTGACGGCCTCGACCACCAGGCGCTCACCCGGCCCGACCCCAGGGCCGCCCTGGCCTGTACCGGGGATCCCCCAACGCCGGCTCCCGCCGTCCTCGCATGACCAGGGGCGAGGCCAATAAGCCCCAGGTGCCCCAGGCCCGGGCGCCCCCGGATTCAGTTCAGCCACACGCTTTGCCCTTGCAGGTCTGGAGGCGTTTCGCCTCCGTCTCGAGTGCCTGGAGACGGGCGGCCTGGGAGGGGTCCTTGGCGAGGTTCTCCATCTCGTCCGGGTCCTTCTTCAGGTCGTAGAGCTCCTGCTCCCCGAAGGACCAGTTGAGGTACTTGTAACGGTTGGTCCTGACGCCGTAGTAGGGCAGGTCGAAGGCGGTGACCGGTGTGAAGAACAGGAAGAGCGGCCGCATCGCCTCGAGCGGGATGTCCCTGCGCGGCAGCTTCTTCTTGCCTCGCGCTGCCGGCAGCAAGGAGATTCCGTCCATCGTCCGGCCCGGCTTCGCCTTCGCCATCTGCAGGATCGTCCGGGTCAGATCGACGTCCATCGCCGCGCCGCTACGGGCCTTGCCCGCCTTGATGCCCGGCCCGCGGACGAAGGTCGGTACCCGGATCGAGTCCTCGAACGGGAGGAACTTGGAGCTCCGCAGCCGATGGGCGCCCTGGATGTATCCGTTGTCGGAGGTGAACACGATGTAGGTGTTCTTGAACTCCCCGGCTCTCTTCAGCTCCTTGATGATCTTGCCCACCTGATCGTCGACCGCGCGCAGAGCCCCGAGACGCCCGCGGTAGCTCGCCGTCATCTGCTCTATCTGGGTGTCCGTGAGCGGAGCCAGTCCCCTGATGTTCTGGGCCTTGTCCGACACGTCCGCCTCGTTGAAGGAAGCGGGGCGGGGCAGCTCGAGGTGATCGAAGGCGTGGGCGTAGCGGGAGGGCGGACGCGGATCCGGTCCGGGCGCCCCTTCGCGGAGGCCCTGGATGTGATTGGTGTCCTCGGCATGCGGGCCGGGCGGTGCGTAGTAGAGGAAGAACGGCTTCTTCTTCGGTGCGGCCTTACGGACGAACTTGGCGGCGAAGGCCCCGTTCACATCCATCGTGTAGTCCGAGTCGACCTGGGTGCCGAAGTAATCCCACGGGTCGAAGGCCTTGCGGAAGGCGGCGATCATCTCGGCGAAGTTCGTCGGGGGCTTGGTGGCGGTGTCGGTGCCGAGCTGCATCTGGCTCTCCGCGTACTTCTGGTCGCCGTAGATCCTGACCTTGCGATTGACGTTCATCCCGAAGTTGAAGTAGTCGTAGGTCGAGTTGTCGATCAGCGCGGCCCAGTAGTCCCAGCCGGGCGGGACCTCCTTGCGGTCGAAGACTCCGTACTCGTTGAGGTACTTGCCGACCATCCCGGTCCGGTACCCGGCCTTCTTGAGCCAGGGGGCCAGCGAGTTGCGATGGTTGAGACGGCCGGGAAGGTCCTTGAAGGTCAGGTGCCCGCCGTCGTTGGAGCGGAAGTTGGAGACGATCCGGTTGTTGTGGCTGAGCTGCCCGGTGAGCAGGGCCGCGCGGGCCGGGCCGCAGAGCGGGTACGGCACCACCATGTTGGTGAACCGGGTGCCACCCCGGGAGAGGTGCCGGCGGACGTTGGGGAGGTACTGGATGTCGGAGCGGATCGCGTCATCCGCCTGGATGAGCACGATGTTCGGGCGGGCCCGCTTCTTGGCCTTCTTCTTTTTCTGCGCCTTGGTCTGCTTGCGCGGGACGCTCGACTTGTCGGCGGACATCCCGACCGAGGCGAAGAGCGCGAAGGCGACCAGCGCCGCCAGCTCGAACACCAGCAACCGGATTAACAGCCGGGCCGACGATCGATCGGAAGTCTGAACCATTCCCCACACCTCGGTTCCCTCTGCCTCGTCCTGCGGAAGCGTGCCGCCGCGGGACCCTCATTGCCGCATACAAGCACAGAACTTGACGCATGTCAATTTCCAGCCCATGCCTGTCGATGCCCGTATGCGGCTCGTGGGCGGCTCGTGGGCGGCTCGCCGCCCCCCTTGCCCGGGCGGACGATCCGTCCCCGCCCGCTGACGCCGAACTGAGCGCGGAAACCCCCGCGGGCGGGGGTTTCCGCGCTCAGAATCAATCCCTACCGGTCAGAGCAGCGCGTCGATCTGGGACAGGGCCGACTTCATGCCCTCTTCCATTCCCATCTCGAGGACCTGCTCGAGATGATCCAGGGCCGCGAACCTGGTGATCACGGTCATCCGGGTCTTGCCGTCGGCCTCGTCGAAGGTGGCCGTCATCCGCATCGTCGGCATTTCCGCACTCGGCTGGCCGTTCTCATCCGAGAAACCGTCTTCGAACTCGAGGCGGGAGGGCTCCTCGATGGCGGTCATCCGCCACCAGCCGCCGGCGCGCTCACCCTCGGGGCCGGTCATGTAGTAGCTACTTTCGCCGCCGACCTCGAAATCGTGTCGCTCGAACGTCGCCGGCCAGGTGGGCGGCCCCCACCACTTCTCGAGCTGGCGCGGATCCTCCCAGAGCTTCCAGATGCGCTCGAGCCCGGCGTCGAACTCGCAGACGATCGTCATGGTCAATGTTTCCCGATCGGGATTGGAGCTGATTACGGTCATGATTCGGTCCTTTCGTCGTCTTCATTGAGGATGCGGGTGATCGCGTCGTCCCGGTGGCTCCAGATCCGTTCGTACCGAGCCAAGAGAAGGGATGCCCGACGGAGCGTCTCGACGTTGCCACAGACCAGTTTCTCCCTGCCCTTTACCCGCTTGGTCACGAGCGAAGCCCGCTCCAGCACGGCAACGTGCTTCTGGATGGCGGCGAAACTGACGGTGTACTGACGCGCCAGGGACGAGATCGACTGCTCTCGATCACCGACCTTGCCCATGATGTCTCGCCGCGTCCGGTCGGAAAGCGCGTGGAAGAGCAGGTCCGCCTCGCTGTCATCGATCTCATCTACAACCATATGGTTGTACGTTAGCGGCAACCGTCCGAGAACGCAAGCCCGCGCATCGTCCTACGGGGCCACGCATAATCACGGGCCATGGCGCAAATCGAACTGATCGCAACGATCGCCGGCATAGTCGGTGGCCTCTCGCTCGTATTCGAGCTCCTGCGACGCAGCTCGAGATGGACGGGCGCCCAATATCTGTTCCGCTTCCGCTACCGAGAGCCGATCGACATCGTCCTTCCGAAGCCCAAGAACGTGGAGCTCGACCTGAACGAATCGCCATATGAAGGGGTGCTCACGAATCTCGGCAACCTCAAGAGCTCGATGGCCATCGCCACGCAAGTGGGACGGATGCGCAGCGGCAAGCGAGTCGAGGTGAACATCGCGCAAGCGCTCGAGGTATCCGATTCGCACACGCTCGATCGTGACCTGGTTCTGTTCGGCGGCTACCGCGGCAACCCGATCGTTCGGCGATTCCTCGAAGAGCTGGACGGGCGGCTCGGCACGGAAGAGGTAGTCTACGACGACGACGCGGCCGACCGGAACGTCCTGCGGGTCGGCGGGCAAGAAGTGACCTACGACTGGTGTGCGCAGGCGCAAGGCCGGACACCGGACTTCGACTACGCGCTCGTCGTGGTCTGGCGCAACCCGTTCACGGAGAAACGGCGGCGGGCCATCCTCAGCGTCGGCTGCACCTCCTACGGGACCCGAGCCGGGATCGAGTATCTGATCGGGGACTTCTTTGAGACGAAGGTCAGCAGGATGCGGCCGAAGCTGAAACCCGGGACAGCCTCCGGCGCGGACGGCCTCCGGCCCCGCCTCGGACGACCCGGGAGCTGGCCTTCATTCGCGCTGTTACTGAAGACCGAACTCCAGAGCGGCCAAATCATCGGCACCCGCGAAGTCGCATTTCAGGAACTCCCCATGGACTAGGGTCCGTTCGAGGACTACACACCCTCGAGACCGGAGTCACAGCTTGAGCGACACCAGACTTTCCATACCCCTCTCGATCCTCGACCTCGCCGCGGTCGGCCGAGACGAATCGATCGCCGAGAGCTTCGCCGGCTCCGTCAAACTGGCCCAGATCGCCGAACGGACCGGTTACCGGCGGGTCTGGTACGCCGAGCACCACAACATCTCCTCGATCGCCTCCTCCGCGACCGCGGTACTCATAGCCCACATCGCCAGTCAGACCGAATCGATCCGGCTCGGGGCCGGCGGCATCATGCTCCCCAACCATTCACCGATGGTGATCGCCGAGCAGTTCGGCACGCTCGCCACGCTTCACCCGGACCGCATCGACCTCGGGTTGGGCCGTGCGCCCGGCAGCGATCAGGCCACCACATACGCGCTGCGCCGGGACCCGGCCGCCGCCGAGTCCTTTCCCCGTGACGTGGTCGAGCTTCAGGGGCTGCTGAGCGACGAGAGCCCGATCAAGGGGGTACGCGCCATCCCCGGCCAGGGCACCCACGTTCCGCTCTACATGCTCGGCTCCTCGCTGTTCGGGGCCCAGCTCGCAGCCGAGCTGGGCCTCCCCTACGCCTTCGCGTCGCATTTCGCCCCGGGTGCCCTACACGACGCCCTGCGGATATATCGCGAGACCTTCAAACCCTCGGAGCAACTCTCCGAGCCGTACGCGATCGCCGGGGTCGGCGCGATCGTGGCCGACACCGCCGAGGAAGCGGCCGAGCAGCTCGAGGCGGCCCGCCGGCTCCGGGCACGGGCGATCTTCACCCGCGGCGACCGGAAGCTGAGCGAGGCGGACATCGACACGATCCTGGCCGCCCCTCAGGCGTCGGCCGTAGACGAGATGCTCACCTACAACGCGGTCGGCACTCCGGAGGAAGCCGGCGAGTACTTGGAGAAGTTCCGGGACCACACCAACGCCGACGAGTTGATCGTCGTCCACCAGTCGAACTCGGTCGAGCACCGGCTGCGCTCGGTGGAGCTCCTGACCGAGGCGGTCGATCCCACCGGCGCCGGCGCGCCGGTCAAATAGTCCCGGAGAGCCGATGATCATCGTCGCCGGTCACCTCAAGGTCCGCCACGAAGACCGACCCGCCTTCCTGACCGGCTCGGCAGAAGCCGTCCGCCAGGCCCGTGCCGCCCGAGGCTGCCGCGACTTCTCCGTGTCTCCGGATCCCGTCGACCCCGGGCGGGTCAACGTGTTCGAGCTATGGGACGACCGTGACTCCCTATTGGGCTTCCGGGGAGAGGGGCCCGACGACGGGCTCGGCTCCTTGATCGTCGCTGCGGAAGTGGCCGAGTACGACGTCCCCGGTCCGGGCGCGCCGGGGATCGCCCCGGCCTCCCCCGTCACCGCCGCCGACGAAGCCTGGCTCATCCGAGCCATAGAGCTGAGCCGGGAAGCCCGGGACGCGGGCAACCACCCATTCGGATCGCTCCTCGTCAGCGCCGACGGCGAAGTGCTGGCCGAGGCCCTCAACACGGTCGTCACCGACGACGATCTAAGTGCCCACCCCGAGCTGAAGCTCGCGGTCTGGGCCGCGAGCAATCTCGATTCCGAGACCGCCCGAAGCACGACGATGTACACGAGCTGCGAGAACTGCGGCATGTGTTCGGCGGCGATGGTCTGGGCCGGGATCGGAACCCTGGTGTTCGCCCTCAGCGGTGAGTCCCTGGTCGAGCTCCAGGGGGAGAGCGCCGCATCGCTCGCGCTTTCCTCCCGGGAGGTGTTCGCCCGGGCTTCGCACCCGGTCGAGGTGCGGGGACCAGCGCTCGAGGAAGAGGCGCGGGCCGCCCACATCGGGCGCTGATCCTCCCCCAGGGCCCCACTCGCGGAAACTGGACGGGACGTCTTGCCTGACGACGGTCCTCCCGATCTCGTTGCGTGAGAGACCGGTGGTCGGGTACAAGATGGGCGTGAGC
>JBEBXB010000074.1:0-9145 GCA_040391885.1 Conexibacter woesei
ACGTCGTGCTTTCCCGCCGCGCCGTGCTCGAAGAGGAGCGCAAGGAAGTCCGGGACCAGATCCTGGACCGCCTGCAGCCGGGCGAGGTCGTCGAGGGCAAGATCTCGAACATCGTCGACTTCGGCGCGTTCGTGGACCTCGAGGGCATCGACGGGCTCATCCACATCTCCGAGCTTTCCTGGAGCCACGTCAACCACCCGTCCGAGGTGGTTGCGATCGGCGACACGGTCAAGATCAAGGTGCTCGACATCGACCGCGACCGTCAGCGGATCTCCCTCGGCCTCAAGCAGACCCAGGAGGACCCGTGGCAGCGCGTGGTCAGCACCTACCGGCCCGGCGACGTGCTCGAGGGCACGGTCACCAAGGTCGTCTCCTTCGGCGCCTTCGTCGAGATCCTCGATGGGGTCGAGGGCCTGGTCCACATCTCGGAGCTGGCCGACCACCACGTCGAGAACCCGAACGAGGTCGTCGAGCTGGGCGCGAGCCTCAACGTCAAGATCCTCGAGATCGACGAGGACCGCCGCCGGCTGTCGCTCTCGATCAAGCGGGTCGAAGGCCAGAACATGCTGCTGAAGGACCTGGGCGCCGCCCTGGCCGCAGCCTCCGGTGCGACCGTGACCGAGGAGGAGACTCCCGCTCTCGAACTCTCCGAAGAGGTGTTCACCGAGGAGGCCCCGGCCGAGGAGGCTCCCGCCGCCGAAGCCGAGGTCGCCGAGGCTGAGGTAGCCGAGGAAGCGCCCGCTGAGGAAGCTCCGGCCGAGGAGGAGACTCCCGAGGCCGAAGCGACCGAGGAAGCCCCCGCCGAGGAGGCCCCCGAGGCTCCGGCCGAGGATTCCGCGGACGAAGCCGGCGAAGGGGACGAACAGTCCTGACGATCGGACTGACCGGGGGCGTCGCTGCCGGTAAGTCCGAGGCCCTGGGCGCCTTCGGGCGCCTTGGGGCCGCCACGATATCGGCTGACGCGATCGTGCATGACCTGCTCGATCGCGAGCCGATGTTGTCCCGCCTGAGCGAAAGGTGGGGCGAGGCAGCCGTCGTCGACGGTCGCGCCGAACGCACCGTGATCGGCGACCGGGTCTTCAACGACCCGGAAGAGCTGGCCTGGCTGGAGCGGCAGGTGCATCCGCTGGTCAGGGACGAGCTGGCCGGCTGGCTCGGCTCGGTCGAACCGGGGACGAGATTCGCGGTGGCCGAGGTGCCACTGCTCTTCGAGGGCGAGATGGCGGACCGTTTCGACCGCACCGTCGCGATCGTCGCCGGCGAGGAGACGCGGCAGTCACGGGCGAGGTCGCGCGGCCACGTCGGGGTGGAAGGACGGGAGTCCCGGCAGTTGACTCAGACCGAGAAAGCCGAACGGGCAGATTTCGTGATCTCGAACGACGGCACTCCGGAGGAACTGGAGGCCAGACTGGGGGAGTTGCTGGGCCGGCTCGGCGCGGACATGCCGACCGACGGTCCCGGCTAGCCTGCAAGGCCAACCGTATGGCTCCCCGCAGATACCAAGCTTCCAACCGGGCCGCCCGGACACCTGCCCAGACCCGCTCCAAGGGTCGGGTCGGGAGGGCGTTCCTGATCCTCGCCGGTCTGACGATGATCGGCATCGTCGCGATCCTGCTGATCACCGGTCTCGCCGAGAAGGGGATCCAGGAAGTCACCCTGCCTCTGCGGCATGAGGACGTGATCCGTCAGCAGGCCGACGAGAAGGGCGTCGATGCCGCCCTGATCGCCGCGGTCATCTACACCGAGTCCCGGTTCGTGGACCAGACGTCCCATGCCGACGCGCGCGGACTGATGCAGATCACCCCGGAGACAGCCACCGAGATCGAGAAGCTGAGCGGGGGTTCGACCTTCGAGCTCTCCGACCTCCGGGATCCGGAGCTGAACATCAGGTACGGGACCTTCTACCTCGCCCATCTGATCAACCGGTTCGATGGGGATCTGGTGGCGGCCCTCGCTGCCTATAACGCCGGCCCGAGCCAGGCCGAACGTTGGGGCGGATCCAAGATGACGATCGAGGACATCGATTACGGCGAGACCCGCGACTACGTAAAGCGGGTCCTGAGCAAGCAGCGCGAGTACCGCCACAAGTACGACCTAGAGCTCGGCTACTGATGAACCGACTCCGCACCGTGGCTCTCGCCGGGGCCGTCGGGCTGATCCTCGCCGACTCTTCGATCGTCGTCCTGGCCCTGCCGGAGATCTTCCGGGAGTTCGACACGACGATCTCCGGGGTTTCCTGGGTCCTGATCACATTTAACCTCGTGCTGGCGATCCTGGCGGTCCCCGGCGCATGGATCGCCCGGCGGCACGGTCCGGGACGCTCGGCCGCGATCGGCCTGGCCGTATTCGCCGGCGGGAGCCTCGTCTGCGGCGTCGCAAGCGACCTGGGCCCGTTGCTCACCGGCCGCGCCGTCCAGGCCGTGGGTGGCGCCGTCGCGGTGACGGCGGCCCTCGAGCTCATGGTCGCCACCTTCGGCTCCGACCGCAAGGCGATCGCCACCTGGGTGGGCGCGGGCGCGATCGGGGCGGCGATCGGCCCCGGGCTGGGCGGCTTCCTGACGGAACTGGTCTCGTGGCAGTCGATCTTCCTGATCCAGGTCCCGTTCGCGATCCTGGCCGGCGTGCCGTTGCGGGACACCATCGTCGAGGAGACGCGGGAATGGCGGATCCCGGAACGGATCTCGGTCGCCGGGTCCGGAGGGAGCGACAGCAGGCCCCACCTTCCCGCAAACATCGCACTCGCGCTGGTCTCGGCGGCGATCGCGGCGACTCTCTTCCTGGTCGTGATCCTCCTGATCGAGGGTTGGCGCCTGACCCCGATCGTGGCGGCGCTGGTGGTCACCGTGCTGCCGGTGGCTGCACTGGCCGGCGCCCGGCTCGGAAGGGCGATCACGTCGATCCGCCTGCGCGCGGGATCCGGCGCGATCCTCCTCGCGGGCGGGCTGGCGGCGCTCGGGCTCCTGCCGGACGCATCCGTCGTCTACGTGATCCCACCCCAGATCCTGGCGGGCGCGGGGCTGTCGCTGGTGCTGTCGGCGCTAACCGAGGCGGCGCTCCACGGACGCTCGGCCGCCGCCGTCCACGGCGGTTGGACGATCGCCGCCCGCCACCTGGGCGTGGTGATCGGGCTGATCATCCTAACCCCGATCTTCACCCATCAGCTGGAGGTCCAGCGTGACTCCGCGCTCGATGCCGGCACCTCGATCCTGCTCGAATCCGAGATCGACCCCACCGACAAGATCGACCTGGGCTCACGGCTGGCGGAGACGGTCGGGGGGGAAACAGACCGGGTCCCGGACGTGCGGCCGGCCTTCGAGCCCCTGCCGACGGACCCGGAAGAACGGGACGCCTATGAATCGGTCCTGTCCGGGATCGAGGATCAGCTCGAACGGGCGGCGACCCATGCCTTCTCCCTCGCCTTCCTGGTCTCGGCGCTGTTCGGGCTGCTGGCGCTGATCCCGATCGGCATGACTCGGAGGCTGGACCTGTGAGCGACGACTTCCCCACCGAACCGCTGCGGGACGACGAACCGCCCACTGAGCCCCTGGGAGGCGCCGATCCGCCGACCGAGCCCCTGCGGGGCGACGATCGACCCACCGAGCCGCTCGGCCGCGACGAACCGGCGACCGAGCCCCTGCCCGGCGCTGGTTCCGGCGGTGGCTCCAGCGATGAAGGCCGGAGCCTGGGCATCCGGGTCCTGATCGGATCGGTGCTCGCCGCGCTGGTGCTCTGCGGCGGCTACATCGCGCTCGGCGGGCTCGATTACAAGCCGGCAGGGGCGGCGGACCCCTGCGACGCGCGACCGTGGGGCAACCCCCAGGGCCTGGAAGAGATCGCCGAGCGCTTCACGCTTTCCGCTCTCGACGGAGCCGCCTGTGATCTCGGTGTCTCCCGGGAGGAGCTGACCCGCGCCTTGGCGAGCGACGACTCCCGCAAACGGTTCGCAGCGGCAAACGGCTTCAGCGACGCCGACATCGAAGAGGCATTGCGATCCGGCTTGATGCGCGCCGTCGACGACGGGCAGACCGCCGGCGCGATCCCGCCACTGGTCGCCACCGGTATCCGGTTCACGATCAAGACCCTGCCGATGAGCACGATGATCGACCTGATCGAGAACGCCGGGGACATTTTCAGCGGCGCGAACCTCGACGACCTCGGCGGGATCCTCGACGGGGCCCTGGAGATGTTCAGCCCCGGCGGCACCGATCAGTCCGGTGGATCGAGCGACGGCGGCGCCGGTGAAGGCAACGGGGGCGGGGGAGGCACGGGTTCCGGGCTCGACGGCCTCCGCGACCAGATCGAGAAGGGCTTGAGCGATCGAATCCAGAAGGGCCTGAACGACCAGATCGAAAAGGGTCTGGATCAGCTGATGAACCCCTGAACGCCGTCGGTTGCGCGGGGCGGCTTCGGCCGGTCGCTAAGGTGACGCGGTGACCGAGTTCAGGCTCAATCCCTCTTTCACGCCGCTGGCTGACCAGCCCGCGGCGATCCAATCCCTCACGGAAGGCTTGGAATCCGGCGAGAAGATCCAGACGCTGCTCGGGGCGACCGGCACCGGCAAGACCTTCACCATGGCGGGGGTGATCGCCGAGGTCCAACGTCCGGCCCTGGTCATGGCCCACAACAAGACCCTGGCCGCACAGCTCTGCAACGAGTTCCGCGAGTTCTTTCCAGACAACGTCGTCGAGTACTTCGTCTCCTATTACGACTACTACCAGCCCGAGGCCTACGTCCCGGCCCAGGACCTCTACATCGAGAAGGACTCCTCGATCAACGACGAGATCGACCGGCTCCGCCACGCCGCGACCGCTTCGCTGCTGGCCCGGCGCGACGTGATCATCGTCGCCTCCGTCTCCTGCATCTACGGCATCGGCTCACCGGCGCTCTACTCGAAGAAAATGCAGCTCTTCAAGGTGGGGGAGTGGATCGATCGGGATGAGGTTCTGCGTAAGCTGGTGCGGCTTCAGTACGAGCGTAACGACAACACCCTCAGCCGCGGTTCCTTCCGGGTGCGAGGCGAGGTCCTGGAGATCATGCCCTCCTATGCGGAGACGGGCTACCGGATCTCGTTGTTCGGTGACGAGATCGAGTCGATCCACCACTTCGATCCGCTCACCGGCGAGATCCTCGACGTGGTCCAGCACGCTTCGATCTGGCCGGCGACCCATTACGTGACGGAGGAGGACTCGATGGAGCGGGCCCTCACCACGATCAAGGAGGAGCTCGACCAGCGGCTCGACGAGCTGGAGAAGGAAGGCAAGGAGCTCGAAGCCCACCGGCTCCGTCAGCGCACCCTCTACGACCTCGAGATGCTTCGCGAAACCGGGTTCACGTCCGGGATCGAGAACTACTCGCGACCATTCGAGGGTCGGCCGCCGGGCAGCCCCCCGCACACCCTGATCGACTACTTCCCCGACGACTTCGTCTGTTTCGTCGACGAGTCCCACCAGACGATCCCGCAGATCGGCGGCATGTACCTGGGCGACCGCTCCCGGAAGCAGACCCTGGTCGACTTCGGGTTCCGGCTGCCTTCCGCGATCGACAACCGGCCGCTCAAGTTCGATGAGTTCATGGACCGGATGAACCAACTCATCCTCGTCTCCGCGACTCCCGGCGAATTCGAACGAACCGAGTCGACCCGGATCGTTGAGCAGATCGTGCGCCCGACGGGTGTCGTCGATCCCGCGATCGACGTCCGGCCGACGGTCAATCAGATCGACGATCTGATGAACGAGATCCGGGTCACCACCGAAGCCGGCGAACGGACCCTCGTCACCACCTTGACCAAGAAAATGGCGGAGGACCTGACCAACTACCTGCTCGAGCACGGGATCAAGGTCCGGTACCTGCACTCCGACATCGACACCCTGGAGCGGGTCCAGATCATCCGTGAGCTGCGCCTGGGGGAGTACGACGTCCTGGTCGGGGTCAACCTGCTGCGTGAAGGGCTGGACATGCCGGAGGTATCGCTGGTGGCGATCCTCGACGCCGACAAGGAGGGGTTCCTCCGGGGGGAGACGAGCCTGATCCAGACCATCGGCCGCGCCGCGAGGAACATCTCCGGCCGGGTCCTCATGTACGCCGATCGCGAGACCGCGGCGATGAAGGCCGCGCTTTCGGAGACCGACCGCCGCCGGGCGATCCAGGTCGCCCACAACGAAAAGCACGGCATCACCCCGACCACGATCGTCAAGGGCATCGCCGCGGCCGGCACCCTGCTCACGATCGAGGATCGCGCCCCGGCCCGCAAGCGCCGCCGGTCCGGCGACGACGAGTTCATGGGCCCGGAGGAGCTGGAACGCCAGATCCTCGAGATGGAAGTCGAGATGAACGCCGCGGCCGAAGATCTGCGCTTCGAGCAGGCCGCCCGCCTTCGTGACGAGGTCCGCGAGCTGCGGAGAGACCTCGAGGGTATGCAGGCGGGCGCCTGACCCTGCATTAGGGTGAGTCGCATGGAGCGCCACCAACTCATCCGCAGTGATTTCCCTTCCGGTTCCAACGGCTTCGACCGCGACTCCGTCGGCTCCCATCTGGCAGCTGTAGCGGCCCACGTGGCGGCGCTCGAAGCGCGGATCGTCGCTCTCGAGGTCGAGCGTGACACGCTCCGCCGCCAGCTCGCGGAGCAGCGGGAGGGGTCTGGCGATCCGGGGGCCGCGGTGGACCCGACCTTCACCGCGACCCATCCGGCGGAGACCCCGCCGTCGACGGTGTCCGTCTTTCCGACGGAGGACGAGGTCGCCGCGCGACTCGCCGCCTCGAAGCTCGCCCTGGAGGGGGTCGATCGCGAGACGATCCGCAACCGTCTCGAGGCGGACTACGAGTTGGCGGACACGGACGCCCTGCTCGACGACGTCCTCGAACGCCTTTCCTGAGGAGAGCCCGCCGCAGACCGATCAACCCGGCCGGTCACGCTTCCGGCTGAAGGCTCACCTCCCGGTCGGTGCGGATCCGGGCTCTGAATTCGCGGTCGTGGCTCACCAGGATCAAGGCGCCCGGCCACGACTCGAGGGCTTCCTCCAGTACCTCCAGCGCCTCGATGTCCAGGTGGTTGGAGGGTTCGTCGAGGATCAGGCAGGCGGCCTTCCTGACCGCGAGCAGGGCCAGCTCGACCCGGGTCGCCTCGCCGGGGGACAGGTGCCGTGGAGGCAACTCCACCCGGTCAGCCGGGATTCGCATCGAAGCCAGCACGGTGCGCGCTTCGGTCATCGAGAGCCCCGAAGCCCGCCGGAACCGTTCGGCCACCGAACCGTCTGGAAGGCCGGCCGTGTCATCTTTCCCTCGCACCGATTCGGGAGCAAGCGGATCCCGGTTCTGGGCCAGCTCCAGGATCCGGGCGGCACGAGGCTTCACGACCTCGCCGGAGGCGGGCGCCAACCGGCCGGACATGACGCCGACCACGGTTGACTTGCCGCTCCCGTTGGGGCCGGACAGCAGGATCCGCTCCCCGGGAGCGACGGTGAGGTCGATCGGCCCGAGCCGCCACCCCTCCCGGACCACCGTCACCCCGGTGAGGTCGACGACCGCCGGACTATGGACGTCCTGGGCGGCGTCGAGCAGCAGTCGAGAGAGATCTTCCTGCCAGGGCTTCTCCGGAACCTCGGTGAGCTGGATCCTCCTTTCCAGCCCGCTGGCGGCGGTGTTCTTCTGGGCGGACTCGATCGCCATGTGGCGGACGAACTTGTCCGTTTCCCCCGAACGTTCGGCCCGGCGCTGACCGACCCGGGCCTGCTCCTTCAGGCCCCGCTGGAGCTTCACCAACCGGCCTCGTTCCGCCACCGCCTCGTCGTATCGGCGCTGGTCCAGCTCGCGCCGCGCCTGGCGTTCACGCAGGTACGAAGCCCAGCCTCCACCGAAGGACTCCGCGCGGCACCGGTCGAGCTCGACCACCCTGGTGGCGCTCGCTTCGAGCAGAGCCCGGTCATGGCTGGCGAGGACCATCCCCGCGGCGGTCTCCTCGATCATCGTCAGGAGCAGGGCTTGTCCGGCGGCGTCGAGATGGTTGCTGGGCTCGTCCAGCAGGACGAGATCGGTCCGGGTGAGCTCGAGCGCGGCGAGGTGGGTCCGGGCCGATTCGCCGCCGGAGAGCAGGGCGAAGTCCCGGTCGACCCAGTCCCGGTCGAGGCCGACCCGCTCCAGCGACGGCCCGAGCCGCGCCTGGAGGTCACCGCCTCCGAGCGCGGTCCATCGCTCGACGGCGGCCGCGTGGTCATCGATCGCTTCGAGCTCCCCCGTCGCGAGACGGCTTGCCAGCTCGTCCATCCGCCTTTCGGCTGGGCCGACACCGACCAGGTCGGCGATCACGTCGCGGACCGGGCGGGAATCGACCGGGCCACCGGCCTGGGGCAGATACAGGACGCCGCCGGGAGGTCGGAGTATCCGGCCCCCGGTGGGTTCGAGAACACCGGCCAGGATGCGGAGGAGGGACGTCTTGCCGGAACCGTTGGCTCCGACCAGGGCGACCCGTTCCCGTTCGTGGACGGTGAGGCAGATTTCGTCGAGGACCGTGCGGTCTCGATATTCGAGGGTCACCGCGTCGGCGGTGAGCAAAGGGTGAGGCATGGAATCTCCTTGAGGTCCCGTGGCGGGACCGATCACGTGTCGGGATGGACACAGGCGCGCACCGGCGAAGGCCGGTCATTAAGGGGCGCTGTGTTCAGGAGATCCGCATGAGATGCCCGCCGGGCGGGCCCGCCAAGGGTAGCAATGTCGTCCCCGGGACGAACGCTCGCCGAACGTCTGTTCGTATAGCTGCGCATTTCACTAGAATCACGTGGAGTGAGCAGGTCAGAGCGAATCGTCATCACCGGTGCCCGTGAGCACAACCTGAAGGGCATCGATCTCGATCTGCCCCGCGACGCCTTGATCGTCGTCACCGGCCTGTCCGGTTCGGGTAAGTCCAGCCTCGCCTTCGACACCATCTATGCGGAAGGGCAGCGCCGCTACGTCGAGTCTCTCTCGGCCTACGCCCGTCAGTTCCTCGGCTTGATGGAGAAGCCCGACGTCGACTCGATCGAGGGACTCTCCCCGGCGATCTCGATCGACCAGAAGACGACCTCGCGCAACCCTCGCTCGACGGTCGGCACGGTCACCGAGATCTACGACTACCTGCGGCTGCTCTGGGCCCGGATCGGCAAGCCCCACTGCC
>JBEBXB010000075.1:0-9128 GCA_040391885.1 Conexibacter woesei
CGGATCCCGGAGAGCGTGGAAAGTTCCACCTGCCACATCTCCTTCCGTTGCATCGCCTGACCCGGGTACGCTTCGGCCCCGTTTCCGATCCATGGAGGAGTAGAGATGCCTGAAACCAGCGGTTCGCAGCCGCCCGGAGGGTCCGCAGCCTGGGCGAGCTGGATCGCCTTCGTCGCCGTGATGATGATGCTGATCGGCGTATTCAGCGTGATTGCAGGACTCGCGGCGGTGACCGATGACGGGTTCATGACCCGGACCACCGGTACCGGCGAGGTGTTCCTGCTGAGCGTGCAAGCCGTCGGGTTCGTCTGGATGGTCGTCGGCGTGATCGTCACCTGGACCGGCTGGGCGCTGATCCAGGGTCGCGACTGGGCCCGGTTCCTGACCATATTCCTGGTCTGCATCCATTCCATAACGGACCTCTTGACGGTGAATTCCCACCCGTTCCTCAGCCTGCTCTTCATCCTCGTCAACCTGACGATCCTTTACGGCGTGACCGTGAAGTGGGAAGTGGCGAAGACGGGCATGGGGGACTGACGCGCAGCTTCCGAAGTTTGATATTCCGCCGCGCCTGAAGCCGGCCTGGGTGGTCAGTCGGGACGCCGTCATCTCGTTCGATCGAGTGGCGGGCTCCCGGCTGGCGGCCCAGCTGGGCTTCTACGTCTTGATGACGTTTCCGGCGCTGTTGCTGATCGCCGTCTGGATCCTCAGCAACGTCTTCGATTCGCCGGAGGTCCGTTCGGACCTGATCCACGAGATCATCGGGGCTCTGCCGCTCGATGCGGTCGAGGGACGCCAGGAGATCGAGGACCTGCTCGACGGGCTGACCAAGGGCGCGGGCAGCCTTGGGTTGGTCTCGATCGTCCTGCTCATCTATTCCGGCAGCGGGGCGATCGGCGCGGTGCGACATTCGGTCGAGACCGCTCAGCCGGGTGACGTGAAGGGCCCGTCCTTCCCCAAGAGCAAAGGGTTCGACATGCTCGTCACCGCCGTGACCATGCCGGTGATCTTGCTGGTCGCGGGGCTGTCGCTCTCCCGGGATATCTCCTCGATCGTCGAGGGAAGCTCGTTCCTCAACGCGATGGCCGGAATCGCCGGGGGCGGCGTGGCGACGGTCGTTGCCGGATTCCTGCTCCTTCTCTGGCTCTACTGGGTGCAGAACCCCGGGATCCGAAGCTGGTCGGCTGCGGCCGTCGGGGCTTCGGTGGCAACTGGGCTTTGCTGGTTGATCTGGCTCGGGCTGGGGACCTGGTTCGGGATAACCGGAGGCGGGTCCGCCGTGTACGGGGTGCTGGCCGGCTTTCTCGGGCTGATGCTCTTCCTTCACCTCGCCTGCGTCGCGATCGTGCTCGGCGCCCATCTGGCGGCCTCGTTCGCGGCCTACCGCCGCGACCTGGGGTAGATTCCCGCCATGCCCTGTTTCGTCGCTCTCTTCGCGTTGATCTCGCCTCGACTGGCGCTGTTCTTCATCCTGGTCTTCTCGAACTGGGTGGGACGCGCCTTCGACGGGGGCTGGATCCTGCCGGTCCTGGGCTTTTTCCTGCTGCCCTGGACGACCCTGGCCTACATCGTCATGTATCGCGTGGAACCGTTCGGGGTCGACGGCTTCGACTGGTTCATCGTCGTGCTCGCGTTCCTGGTCGATCTGGCGAGCTACGCGAAGTCGACTCAGGCGAAGCGCCCCGCCTGAGCGCCGCCCCGGAAAGAGTCGGGGCCGTTCAGTGGACGAAGATCTTGAGGGCCACGATCATCAGGCCGATCACGGCATTCGTCGAAGCGATGCCGAGGGTCCGCCAGAGGCCGAGCTGCTGCCGGCTACCCATGTAGAGGCCGGCCGCGAAGAGGACCAACACGCCGACCGACACCGCGATGTATGTGGCGGTGTCGGAGGAGACGAGGCCGAGCGGAGCCAGCAGCATCGCCGCCGCCGGGATCAGCGATCCCTGGACCATCGGCCAGTCGTGACGCATCGCTTCGAAGATCGCCGTGCGGGCACTGCCGGCCCGCGCGTAGCCGGAGGCGACGAAGGTCGAGTATGCGTGCGCCAGCCAGAAGACGACCGCGGTCGAGGTGGCCCAAATCGCGATCATGATCGGCCCGATCGCCGGGTCCTTGGACGCCGTCGAGATCACTGCCATCGAGAGGATGGTCCCGTAGATCGCACCGGCGTAGTTCGTCTTGAAGGGGCGCCTCTCCATCAGGGCGGGAACTCTATTCCCTGGTTCGGGGATCAGGGGAGATCGCCCTGGCCACCGTGAAGGATCCCTGGCAGATCCGGTCGACCGACGGTGGCAAGTCAGTCGACTGACTTGTATAGTCCGAAAGTGGATGGAGAGACAACGACGCTTACAGAGTGACCGGACCGCCAGCACCCGAGCCGCCGTGCTCGAGGCCACCCTCGAGCTGCTGGTGGAAAAGGGTTACGCGGGCACGTCCACCCGGCTTGCGGCCGAACGCGCCGGAGTGTCCCTGGGGGCGCTTCAACACCACTTTCGGACGAAGGCGGAGCTCACGGTGGAGTCGATGCGGTTCGTCACCGAGCGTCTCGCCGACGAGTTCATCGCCGCCATCCCCGAAGAGGGGAGCGACCTCGACCGTTTCGCCGACGCGATCGACCGGCTGTACGTGGTCTTCCGCGGCCCCACCTTCGCGGCCGCCGTCGAGCTCCACCTGGCCGCGAGGACCGACGAGGCCCTGAGGGACCCGATCCGTGCCCTCCAAACCGACGTCGAGAGGATCATCTTCCAGAGCGCCTCAGAGCTCATGCCGGGCATGCGCGACCTGCCCGGCTTCAACGGCCTTTTGCTCACCACGGTGTCCGCGCTGCGGGGGCTCGCGTTGACCACCATGGACCCGGTGGGCGACCCGGCGGGGCAGTGGGATCCGCTCCGGGACTACCTGATCGAGTGTGCGGGCCGGCTGACCGGCGAGACGTCGGCATGAGTACGCCGGCAACCCCCGGGCCGCTGCCGCCCGGGCCTCGTGGGCTCGACCAGAAGCGCTTCCTGCTCGCCTCGGCTCGGGACTTCAAAGCGCCGATGATGGACGTCGCCCTTCGTTACGGGGAGGTCGCCGGCACCTGGACCCGCGGCCGTCATTTCGTGATCGTCTCCGGCCATGAAGCGGCGCGTCACGTCCTGATCGGGAATCAGGACAACTACGCGAAGGGGGTCGAGTACGAGTTGCTGCGTGTGGTGCTTGGCGAAGGGCTGCTGACCAGTGAGGGAGAAACCTGGCGGAAGCAGCGCCGGCTGGTTCAGCCGCTCTTCGCCAAGCGCCACATCAGCGCGTTCACCGAGCACATGACGCGGGCGACCCGGGACGAGCTCGAATCCGGTCACTTCCAGGATGTCGCAGACGGTCAGATGGTCGACATCAACCAAGCGATGATGGCGCTCACCCTCGACGTCGTCGGCCGGGCCCTGTTCGGCGCCGACCTCTCCGGTGAGACCGCCCGCCGGGTCGGTCCCGCGATGAACGACGTGCTCGGGCTCGGGACCAAGATGACCCGCCGCCTGCCCACCTACCTGCTCTCGAGCCTGCCCGGCATGAACCTGGAGAAGGCGATGTCCCTCAACCCGGAGGGACGCCGGTTCCAGCGATCGCTGGCCGCGCTGCGGCGAGTGATCGACGAGCTCCTGGTCGAGCGGCGGGCACAGACTGACCCCGGTGACGATCTGCTCGGCATGATGCTCGACGCGACCGACGACGAGACGGGCGAGGGCATGTCCCGGCAGCAGATCGGCGACGAGCTCATGACCTTCATGCTGGCCGGTCACGAGACCACGTCGAATGCGCTCTCCTGGATGTGGCGGCGGCTCTCGCTCAACCCATCGGCCCGTGAACGCCTCTTCGAAGAGGTCGACGGCGTCCTCGGGGATCGACCCCCGACCATGGACGACCTCGACAGCCTGCCTTGGACGAGAGCCTGCGTCGAGGAGGCCATGCGGATCGATTCCCCCGTGTGGACGGTGGGCCGGCGTGCGCTGGCGGACGACGAGATCAACGGCTTCCACATCCCCTCCGGCTCCAGCGTGATGGTCCTGATCAGCATGATCCACCGCGATCCGGAGATCTGGCCGAACCCGGAGGGCTTCGATCCGGCCCGGTTCCTGCCGGAGAACACCAAGGGCCGCCCCCGTCACGCCTACATGCCGTTCGGCGCCGGCCGAAGGGTCTGCGTCGGTTCGACCTTCGCGACGGTGGAGGCCACGCTGGTCGCCGCGATGATCGCGCAACGGCTGAGCTTCGACCTCCCGCGCGGCTCGGAGGTCGAGGCCGAGGCGGCGATCACGCTCCGGCCCCGGCACGGTCTGCCCATGCACGTGTTCCATCGCAACCCTCCCTCCGGTTCACAATCCGCCCCGGAGGGGCACGAGAGCGGATATATTTCGATTGTCGGGTGAGTCTTCGGCCGCGATGGTCTCTCTTTCCCGTTGGTACACGGGAGGCAAGGAGCCAGAGGTGGAAGTCCGGTGTTCACTCAGAAAAGGGGAGAGGCCCTTCAGGGGGGCGTGATGCGGATCCTGATCATCGAAGACTCGGCCGAGGACGCCAAGCTCGAAGTGCGGGCGCTGCGCATGTCGGGCCTCGAGTTCGAGTGGCGGATGGTCTCGTCCTTCGAGGAGCTCGAACGGGCGCTCGGCTCGGGTGAGTGGGATGCGGTGATCTCCGACGTCGGCCTGCCCGGCTTGAGCGTCGGGGTCGCGCTGCCGTTGATCCGCAGCTACGACCCGGAGCTTCCGGTCGTGATCGTCTCGGGGACGATCGGAGAGGCGAGCGCCGTCGCCGCCATGAAGGCCGGTGTCCAGGACTATGTCCTGAAAGGAGACGGGCTCGCCCGGCTCGCCCCGGCGCTCGAGCGCGAAGTCGAGGATGCGGGACACCGCCGGCGGCTCCGGCGCGAGCGGCGGCTCCGGCGCAGCAGCGAACGAGAGCTGAGGCGGCTCGCGGCGATCGTCGAATCGTCGGCCGAGGCGATCTTCTCGATCGCCAACGACGGGACCGTGGAGAGCTGGAACCGGGGGGCGGAGAAGGTCTTCGGCCATCCCGAGGCCGGAATGATCGGGGCTCCCTGCCAGGTCCTCGTGCCCGGTGATCGTCTCGCCGAGTTCGACGAGTGGCTGGCCCACATCGGCGAGGGAGAGTCGGTGGAGCATCAGGAGAGCCAGTGGCAGCGGCGGGACGGCTCACTGATCCACGTGTCCGTGACGATGTCACCCATCCTCGGGGAGGACGAGGAGATGGTGATCGGTGCCTCGGTGATCGTCCGGGACATCACCTACCGGCTGGAAGCCGAGTCGAAGCTCCGGTTCCTCGCCGATCATGACGTGCTGACCAACCTGTACAACCGGCGCCGGTTCGAAAGGGAGCTCGAACGGGAGATCAAGCTCGTCCATCGGTTCGGTGGCGAGGGTGCGGTGATGGTCCTCGACATCGACAACTTCAAGGCGATCAACGACAGCTTCGGTCACCGTTCCGGAGACGAGGTGATCTCCCGGGTCGCGCAGATCATCCGTGACAGCGTGCGCGAGGTGGACATCGTCGCCCGGCTCGGCGGGGACGAGTTCGCCATCTACATCCCGGACGGGAGCGCCGCCGAGGTGGCGGCCCGCCTGATCTCCGCCGTCAACGGGACTGTGATGCTATTCGGCGATCGTTCGGTGCGGGCCTCGGTGAGCATCGGCGTTGCACCGGTCGACGGGCAGCTTGTCAGCGACGAGGAGCTGATGATCCGGGCCGACCTGGCGATGTACGAGGCCAAGGCCGCCGGGCGGGACAACTTCGCGATCTACCAGACGGAATCCAGAGAGGCCGAACGTGCCACCGAGGGGCTCCGGCTCAGCGAGAGGATCCGCGCCGCCCTCAACGAGGATCGCCTGCGCGTGTTCGCCCAGCCGATCCTCGACCGCCGCCAGAACCGGGTCAGCCAGTATGAGTTGCTGATTCGGATGGACGGTGCCGACGGGGCGATGGTCCACCCGTCGGACTTCCTGCCGACGGCGGAACGGTTCGGGTTGACGTCCGACATCGACCGCTGGATGATCAGCCGGGCGATCGGGTTGCTCTCCGATCCGCTCCTGCTCCGGTCCGAGGACTGCCTCCAGGTGAACCTGTCGTCGCGCTCGATGGTCGATCCGGGTCTCTGCGACCTGATCGAACACGACCTGGCCGCCCACGGTGTCAATCCATGGCGCTTGATCCTCGAGGTGACGGAGACGAGCGTCATCGACAACATGGAGCAGGCCCGGCGGTTGGCCACGCGGCTGACCTCCTTCGGCTGTCGGTTCGCGCTGGACGATTTCGGGGCCGGGTTCGGATCGTTCTACTACCTGAAGCACCTTCCCTTCGAGTTCCTCAAGATCGACGGAGGCTTCATCCGTCAGCTGCCCGCGAACCGGGCGGATCAACACATGGTCGAGGCGATCATCAACCTCGCCCACCGGCTCGGAAAGAGGACGATCGCCGAATGCGTCGAGGACAACGAGACGATCGACCTGCTCTGCGGATTCGGGATCGACTACATCCAGGGGTACCACATCGGACACCCTCACCCCGCGGAGGAGATGAGTCTCCTGCCGCGGGGCGGGTCCGGTCAAGCGGGCTGAGGGGTCACTTGCCGCTCTCGGCGGCGAACTCCTCGGCGAACTCGGGCACCAGCGGCTTCTCCTGCGGGTCCTTGTTCGCCACGAGGTGCCCTTCGAGGGACACGTTCGGCAGGATCCGGTCGAGCCATCCGGGGAACCACCAGGCCTTGTCGCCGAGCAGGGTGACCACGGCGGGCGCGATCACGAGCCGGACGAAGATGACGTCGATCAGGATCGCCAGGCCGAGGCCGAGGCCCATCATCTTCGCGATCACATCGGGTTGGCTGACGAAAGCGAGGAAGACAGACGCCATGATCAACCCGGCGAACAACACGACCTTGCCGATCCGGGCCATGCCGTGGATCACGCTTTCGCGAGGGCCGTCGCCTTCCTTGTAGGCCTCGTGGACCCGGGAGAGCAGGAAGACGTTGTAGTCCATGCTCAGCCCGAAGAGGATGGCGAAGATCATCACCGGAATGAACGACACGATCGGCACGCCGGACTCGGCGCCGATCAGGCTGGCGCCGATGCCGTCCTGGAAGACCGCGACGACGACGCCATAGGCGGCACCGACCGAGAGCAAGTTGAACACCGCCGATACGAGTGGGATCCAGATCGAGCGGAATGCCGCCATCAGCAACAGGACCGAGAGCAGGATCACCGTCGCGATGAAGACAGGCAACCGCTTCGCGACCTTGTCCGAGAAATCCTCGAAGCTGGCGGTGTTCCCGCCGACATGCGCCTGGAGAGGGGTGCCTTCGAGCGCATCCGGGATCACCGTGCTGCGGATCTCATTGAGGAGATCCGAGGTGGCGGCGTCCTCGGGCGCCGTTCCCGGGATGAGGACGATGGTGGCCAGCTCGCCATCTTCGCTCGGCTGAGGATCCACGACCATGGCCACGTTCTCGGTCTCGGCAAGCGAGCCCTGGAGGTCCTTTAGCTGCTTGGCCGTCTCCGGGGAGCTTTCGGGTGTCTCCACCGCGATGAGGAACGGTCCGTTGGATCCGGGGCCGAACCCTTCGCTGAGATGGTCATAGGCGATCCGCTGAGTGCGTGACTCGGGCTGGTTGCCGTCGTCCGGCTGACCCAGGCGCATGTCGGTGACCGGGTAGGCGAAGATCAGCAGCACGATCACGCCACCGGCGATCGCGATCCACGGATGGGCGGTGATCTTCTCGGCCCAGTTGCCGAAGGCCGCGGATGGTTTGACGTGCTCGGCTTTCTTCGGCTTGAGACGCTTGGAGAGCGCGCCGATCATGATCGGCAGGATGGTCAGGGCGGAGACGACGACCGCGGCGACTCCGATCGCGGCACCGATGCCCATCTTGCCGATCATCGGGATTCCGACCACGAGCAGACCGGCGATCGCGACCATCACGATCAGACCGGCCGCGACCACTGCCGATCCGGCGGTGGCGGCCGCCTTGGCGGCAGCGTCACGGACGCTGTCACCGGCCGCTGACTGTTCCCTGAACCTGCCGATGATCAACAGGGAGTAATCGATGCCGGCGCCGAGACCGAGCATCACGGCGATCGTCGCGGCGAAGGCGGGGAGGCCCAGCGGCCCGGAGAGGATGGTCAGCAGGATCTGGCCGGCCATGACGCCGATCAGCGCACCGACGAGGGTTGCCGCCATGGCGGCACCGGAGCGGAAGAGCAGGGTCAGCAGGATGACCGCGATCAAGACCCCGATCAGCTCGCCGATCGGGAAGCTCTGCTCTGCGCCGACGTCGACGACGACGCCGCGCATCGAGACTTCGATCCCGTCGGTCGCGGCGACGTTGGCGGCCTTCTCGAGTTGCGCGGCGGTCTCCTTGTTGACATCACCGAACTCGAGGTCCCAGCGCACTTCGGTCGAGGTGACCTTGCCGTCGGGAGAGACGGCGGGTGGCTTCGCCGCGAACGGGTCGGTGGCGACCATGACGTCCGGCTGTGCCTTGATCTCCTTGATCGCCTTGAGGATCGCCGCCTTGCGGGGCGGGTCGGTCAGGCTTCCCTCCGTGGCGTGGAACACGACGGTGGAGTCGACCCCCGCCATGCCCGGCATGTGCTCGGAGAGGAGGTCGTATGCCTGCTGCGACTCCGTGCCCGGGATGTCGAAGTCATCGGGCGGCGGGGAGCCGGCGGTCCCGGCGAGTACGC
Organism: Conexibacter woesei; assembly: GCA_040391885.1. Lineage (GTDB taxonomy): Bacteria > Actinomycetota > Thermoleophilia > Solirubrobacterales > 70-9 > 67-14. The sequence continues at coordinate 8,730 of JBEBXB010000075.1, forward strand.
CGAGCAGGATGATCGAAGCGATCGCAACCGCAAGCGAACGCTTCCAGTGGTGAGAAATGGCACGGGCAAGACTGGCGAGACGATCAGACATATGACTCCAGGACGGGGGCAGAGGGGTGGGACACCGTACCAATCCCAAAGGACCCTGCCGTTTCGGTTATCCACACCATTCGCCAGAACCGGCCCCGGCCAACGAGAAAGACCCCCCTGACGGAAGTCAAGGGGGTCTTTCGGGGAGGGAGCCGGGCCTATCTGGGGGAAATCGGCCCGGTGTGTGTCGGGGAGGGAGGTCTTAGTAGAAAGCTCTGATTCTTAGTAGTTCCCAGGATGGCGGGCGGTAAACCGGCCGGACGTGGAGCGCTTGCTCTTGCTCCAGCCGGGGCCGTTGCCCGGGGTCAT
>JBEBXB010000076.1:0-9065 GCA_040391885.1 Conexibacter woesei
CCCCCTTCCTGATCTTCGACGAGCCGATGGCCCACCTCGACCCCCAGGGGGCCGCCGAGCTCGAGCAACTCCTCGTCAAGCGACGCGAAACCGGCCAGGGCCTCCTCGTGATCACCCACACCATCACCGACAGGTCCGCCTTCGACCGCGTCCTCGATCTCCGCGACGGCCGGCTCGTCGGCTGAACGGCCCGGGCGGCCAACCCGGGGGCAAACCAACCCAACCCCGACCGTTCAGACGAACCCCACGATTCGCTGGGGCGATCCGTCTTGATGTGCACGGTCAATCGCCCCAGGGGCGGAGTTAGCGTGCCACGGAATCGAGATCGCACTCATGGCAGGCCGCAGGCATGCGAGCCCGGGCGCGATCTACACGGACCGGACGAGGCGATAGCCGCAGGCGTTGAGCATCATCGGTAGCCCTTTAGCCTTCTCCCGTAGCTCCTCCTCGGTAGGGGCTCCGGCCTGGCTGGGTGCGGTCCGGCGTTCCCGCTCAAGCGTCATCAGCGTTTCGACATCCTGGTCCGTCAACTCGAACGGATCGGCCTCGACACCGAGTCCGATCGTGGGGGCCAGCTCCGCACCCAGCGCGGGAATCTTCACCTTGAGATGGTGCACCGCCGCCCGCACGTTCTCTTCCCGGATGCGCGGATCCAGGCGGTCCCACGCCTCGGTCGCCGGCCGGTTGGGTCGTTTCACCTGTTGAAAGAGGTGGTTTTCGAGCGCGAGCAGCTGGACCAGACGTTCGGTGACCATCTCGACGGTGCAGGTCCGTTCGATCAGGTTGACCATGTGTATCGAGTCGTCCCGATCCGGTCCGTCCAGCAGCACGGTCGCCAGCCCGCGGCCGCCGACGAATCCCTTGACCACGACCTGCGCCGGCCCCGACTTCACGACTTCGAGATAGTGGGCGATTTCAAGTGCCTCGATCGGGTCTGATGCCGTCACGTACGCCACGTCCGTGCCCGAGGGATCCCAGCCGGAGGCGAAGGGGGACGTCTCTACACACTCGATGTCGAGCAGCCGGTCGAGCCCGGCCAACATGCTGCGCACGGTTTCAGCCCAGGACTCGCTGCCTTCGTCGATCACCGTGACGGGAAGCTGCGGCCACCGCTCCTCGATTTCACGGCCTGCGGGGCTGGTTCCGGCGGCCGACTTTCTCAGTTCGTTCCAGGTGGTCGCCGCCTGCATGAGGATGCTGCGGGCCAGGTCGGAGGTGCCGACGATCGCGATCCCCGGTTGCGGCCCGGGCTCCCCGGTGGTTTCGATCCTCTCGGCGGCCACCCTTGCCTGGAGGGTCGTCCCGAAGTGCTCGTTCAGCAGGATGTTCGCCGCGAGGCGCTCGATGTTGAACCACTCGATCTGACGCTCACCCGGCCTGGATTCTGGATCGATGTTGGTGTAGGTGGTGCGCGAGGTGAAGTAGGCGTCGAGGCTGGGGCTGCGGACGTGGCAGTGGACGCTCTGCAGGCGGCCCTCCACAGGAACCGTCTGCAGGGCGGTGAGGCATCTCGCGTTGGTGTCATCGTCGTCCAGCACGATGATGATGCGCTCCGCCCGTCCGGCTCGGGCCCGCTTCAGCTGTGCAGGATCGGTGGCATCCCCGACGACCACCGGGATCCGCCGGTGACGAAGCGGGGAAAGCTCGGCTGCGGAATCGCTTTCGATGACGACGACCCGCTCGTCTTGTTCGTGCAGGTCGATGGCGAGCTGCCTGCCGCGATCCCCGGCCCCGCAGACGATCACATGCTCTTTCATGCGCCGCGCCCGTAGGTGGTCCACCTCGTCACGGAGGATGGTCACCAGCGCCGTCAGGGCCGTGCCGGCTGTGACCAGTGGGGCGGTGAACCTCGCGATTTGAAGCACCAGGGGAACCCCGGCGTCGTGGCCGCCCATCGCACTCGGGGCGATGAAGTTGATCGTGAAGAGGGAGATCGTGCCGTAGACGGCGTCGAGCAGCGAAACGCCCGTGCTCAGGTACCCGACGAACCCGAGAGTGCCGATCGTCAATCCGAAGGCCACCAGCTGGCGAAGACGATGCTCGTGGAGAAGGCTCCACAAACGATCCAATTTCCGGGACTCCCTTCACGCGCGCATCGGAGGAATCACCATTGCCTCCTCGTGGGCTGCGCTTCAAGCCTGAAGATACCCGAACGCTCACGGCCCGGCCGGCAGGAAGCGTCCTGCATGCGGCATCGCCCCCGGCCGGTCCGAAATTGCCGGATCAGGCGGCGGGCGAGATAGGTTGGCGTGATGACGCACCGGGTCAGACCGATCGACCAGCTTGCCGCAGCGGGCTCGCTACTGCTTGGGTTGACCGGGCTGGCCATCGGACTGGACCTGGTCATCGGGCGATTTCCGGCCGGGCTGGCCATGCTCGCCTGTTTGCTGCTCGTCGTAGCCCTCGCCTGGTACGGCCTGGTCGGCGCGGGGCCGGCCCGGATCGCCGGGCTTCTCGGTGCGGCGCTGGCCCTGCTGCTTCTGTTTCTGGTTCTGGTGAAGGGCGAGGGGGAGTCTCTCCAAGTCGCCGCCATCGTCGCCGCATTGGCCCTGGCGGTGACGGCCGCACGCCAGGCGTTTCGGGTAAGGGTTCCCCTCCCGGGAGCGACGGCGCCGGACAGCCCGGTGCTCTTTTTCAACCCGGAGTCCGGTGGGGGCAAGGCCAAGGAGCTCGCCCTCGCCGAAGAGGCGAGATCACGTGGTATCCGCCCGGTCGAGCTGACTCCGGGTGACGATCTCGAAGGGCTCGTGCGCCGGGCCGTGGATGAAGGCGCGGACGCGCTCGCGATGGCCGGCGGCGACGGATCCCAGGCGGTGGTCGCCGCGATCGCGGCGGAGGAGGACCTGCCGTATGCCTGCATACCCGCCGGGACCCGGAACCATTTCGCCCTCGACCTCGGGGTTGACCGGGACGACGTGGTCGGCGCGCTGGACGCCTTCGTCGACGGCGGCGAACGCCGAGTCGACCTCGGCGAGGTGAACGGACGGGCCTTCGTCAACAACGTCTCCCTCGGGCTGTACGCGGAAGCGGTCCAACGGGACAGCTACCGAGACTCGAAGCTGAAGACCTTGCTCGAGGTGGTGCCTGAGGTGATGGGGCCGGACGGCGAGGGGGCGAACCTGACCTGGCGGAGCCCGAGCGGCCGTCGTCATTCGTCGGGTGCGGCGATCCTGGTCTCCAACAACAAGTACCGGCTCGGCAAGGCGATCGGCTCCGGGACCAGGCCCCGAATCGACACCGGCCAGCTCGGGGTCGCCGTCGTCGCCGACCCTGTCGGCGCTGGGCTGCGGCGGCGTCTCCAGAAGCCGTGGCGGGACTGGTCCGCGGACGAGTTCGAGGTCGGGTCCGACGGCCCGGTCGCGGCGGGAATCGACGGTGAGGCGGACAAGCTCGACCCGCCACTCAAGTTTCGGAGTCGGCCGGGCGCGCTGAGGGTGAGGATCGCCTGTGACCATCCGGGAGCGTCGCCTTCCGCCGCGATCCCCGAGAGCTTCGGTCAGGTGATCGTCGCCCTGGCAAGGATCGCCCGGGGACGACCGCCGAACGGACGGAAGGGGGCGTGAGGTGAACCTGCGAGAGGTGCTCAAGGAACTGGACCGGTTGGACCGGGCGGTCTACGCGGCCGTCGCGACCTCGCCGACGCCATCCCTCGACGACGGGCTGCGACGGCTTTCCCACGCGGCCGACCGATCGCGAATCTCGATCGGCATCGCTGCCGGGATGGCGGCCTTCGGCGGCGGCCGGGGGCGGCGGGCGGCCGTGCGAGGGCTCGCATCGATCGCGGTCACCTCATCCGTCCTCAACGCGGTGATGAAACCGCTGGCGAGGCGACACCGCCCGGACCGGCTGGCGGCGGAGGTCCCGGAAATCCGCCACGTGAAGATGCCGCGATCCCGCTCCTTTCCCTCGGGTCATTCCGCTGCCGCCTTCGCCTTCGCTGTCGGGGTCGGTCACGAGCAGCCCTGGGCGGTGCCGCCGCTCACCCTCCTCGCCGCGGCGGTCGCCTACTCCCGCGTCCACACCGGGGTCCACTACCCCGGAGACGTGATCATCGGCTCCCTCTCCGGGATGATCCTCGCCGAAGCGACCAACGCCCTGTTCGACGCCCGGACCTCGGTCCCGGCCCGTCGGTGATCGGCCATCCGACAGGACGTAGGGTTGGTCGATGATCGAGCGTGAGACATTCGAGCAGGCGATTTCACTGGCCCTGGAGCTCCACGGCGACCAGACCCGCAAAGGCTCGAAGATCCCGTACGTGGGCCACCTGCTCGGGGTCACTGCGATCGTGGTCGACGACGGCGGCTCCGAAGCCGAGGTCATCGCAGCGCTCCTCCACGACGGCCCGGAGGACGCCGGCGGCGAGGAAACCCTCGCCCGGATCCGCGCCCGGTTCGGAAGCGAGGTCGCCGAGATCGTCGACCACTTGAGCGACACCTTCGAGGACCCGAAGCCCCCGTGGCAGGCACGCAAAGAGGCGTACCTGGAAAGGCTCCGCGCCATGCCCGACGACGAGCTTTCCCGCAAGGTCCTGAGGGTTTCGATCGCCGACAAGCTCCACAACGCCCGCTCGATCCTTCTCGACCGCCACCAAGCAGGCGAAGCTGTCTGGGACCGGTTCACCGGTGGTCGAGAAGGGAGCCTCTGGTACTTCCGAGCCCTCGTCGATATCTACGAAGAGAAGCTCGGTGACACCGCTCTCACCGACGAGTTCCGGGCCACGGTCGGCCGCCTGACCCCAATAGACGAATAAACGTTTAATCGTATATACGCAAAATCGTCTACGCCTGACCATCGCCCTCGAGCAGGCCCTGTTCGGTTCGACCGACCGAGCGACCTACTCCGCCGAGGCGGGGATCGCCAACCCGACCGCAAGCAGCGACCTGCGCCGTCTGGTGGACGCCGGCCTGCTCGAAGTCACGGGAGCAGGCCGCTCGACCGCATACCGGCCGACGGCTCGGCTCCGGGAGCTGGTCGACCGCGATCCCCGGTCACCTGACGGTGCCGCCGACGATCCGAATATAAGTAGAGATCCACGGAGCAAGGCGACAGGAACGGGGAGAGTTCAATGATTGGTGCCATGAATCGGATCTGGCTGTTGCTGCTGCCGGCCGCGCTGGCCGCCGGGATCCTGGCCGGGCCGGCCTCCGCGAACGAGGCCAGCGTCACCGGGCAAGAGCAGGTCAGTCCCCGGCTGATGGAGTTGACAGTGAGCACGCCGGCCTTCGCCGAGCCGACCAAGCTTCACGTATTCCTGCCGGCTGGATACGAATCGAGCCCGAAGAAGCGTTGGCCCGTCACCTACGTCCTGGCCGGGACGCAGAACAACTACAACTCCTTCGCCGACTTCCTCGGCGGCGAGAGCCTGACCGCGGAGTACCCCTCGATCCTCGTCTCGCCCGACGGCAACAGCGGCTACTGGAGCGACTGGCACAACGGCGGCGCCTTCGGACCGCCGCAGTACGAGACCTTCGTGATCGATCAGTTGATCCCGCTGATCGACTCGCGTTACCGGACGATCCCGGACCGGGCCCAGCGGGCCGTATTCGGGATCTCGATGGGCGGCTACGGCTCGATGATGCTGGCGGCGCGCCATCCGGACCTCTTCGGCTCCGCGGCGACCATCTCCGGAGCGGTCGACAGCAACCTGCCTTTGCTCGGGGCCGCGCTCTCCATCAGCTCGACCTTCGACGGCGGGGCGATCGACGCGATCAACGGATCCCGGGCGACGCAGGAGGTCCGCTGGCACGGACGCAACCCGACCGACCTCGCGTCGAACCTGCGGGGCATGGACATCCAGGTCCGGACCGCGAACGGCGTCCTGAACCCGGGCATCGGGGAAGGGGAGAGTCCCGACGACGCGCTCTCATGCCTGGTCGAGAACGGTGTCTTCCAGGGAAGCACCAGCATGCACGAGCGACTCGACGAACTGGGGGTCGATCATCTGTGGAAGGACTACGGGAATGGCTGCCACACGGTGGCGAACTTCACCCGGCAGGTCAGCGACACCCTCGCCGCCTTCGAACGGAACTTCGCCGATCCGCCGGCGTCTCCCGCCGGCTTCGAGTACCGGACGATCGAGCCGCGTTTCGGCATATGGGGCTGGAATGTGGACGCCGATCAGAAGCGGGCCCTGGAGTTCATGACCGTCAGGGGCGGTCGCAACGTGGTGTCCCTGGAGGGCTCAGGACTGACCTCGGTCACCACGCCACCCTGGTATCGCGGCTTGAAGAAGGTCGACGTGAACCGGAAGGCGACCCGGCCCGGCGCGGGCGGGCGCCTGCGATTCACGGTCGACCTCGGGCCCGCCCACACCGGCCAGCAGTACACCCCGGACGGTGCGACTTCCTTCAACGGCAAGAAGGTCACGCTGCGACCTCACGCCCTGCTTCGGATCACCAAGGTCAAGCGGATCAAGCGCGGGGTGCGGGTCTGCGTCCGGGCGATCGGCGGGACCGTGCCGAAGGCCCGAATCAAGGCCGGCAAGCGAAGCGCGAAGGTGAAGGTCGGGGCCAAGGTGAAGTGCGTGAAGCTCCTGACCGCCCGCAAGACCCGGACCGTCACGGTCCGGGGCAAGGACACCTTCGGCCATCCGGTGAACGCCAAGTCGCGAATCCGCCCTCGACGCTGATCACTCCTGCGAGTCGGCTGGTCGGCCCGTCACCGCGATCCTCGGGGACAGCCTTTGGGGGGAGAGTTTCCGCTGCTCGGGGCTTACGGGGACATGCGGCCGAAGACCGACGACATCTTGAAGCGCACCCTTTGCGTGGAGTTCACCGAGTTTCCCGAGGTTGACGAAGCCTGGCTGGAGGACAAGGTCCGAGCGATCAGGCAGAGGCTTCTTGATCGTCTCGGCAAGAAGCTCGAGTGGGGCCAACTGGTGACCATGCCGGAACGACGTGGGATCGGACTCGCACTCTTGATCGCCTCCGGATACGAACACGATTCGGAGATCGCCAAGACCGTCATCGATGTCGTGTGCGAAATCACCGACGTCGTCCTCCCCAGGTCAAAGGGTGGGAATGCACGGCGCCAGGACGGGCTTCCTCAGGTCGGACTGGGACCGCGCTTTCCCGCGGAGTTCTATGAGAACCGAGGCCAGCTTCCATGCTGACCCCAATATGATGTCTTCGAGCTGGTCCGGGATGCCCTTCGACGGCAGATCCGACTCGAGCGGTACTCCTCGCTTCAAAGCTTCGGTCAACGGCAGGCCGAAGTCGCCGGAGTCGGCCCCGAAGACGTCGAGGATCTGATCGACCAGTTCCGGGCAGAGTGACCTCAGAGCACCGGGTTGCCTGCGACACCAATGTCTCAGACATAGCAGTTGACACAGAGAAGACCCCGGAGCGAACACCCGAACCGCTGACGGGCGATCCGGATGATGACCTGATACTCACTTGCGTCATCAACGCCCGGGTCGATGTACTCGTCTCCGGCGACCGCAAACACCTGCTGCCTGTCGGTGAACACCAGGGAGTTCGCATCCTCACCCCACAGGCATTCCTGGCCGAGCTTCGAGGCTGAGACAGTGGGTCTGGGGCTCAGGGTCGGCTGGCCGGGAGGGTGGCGCTGATCGTGGTGCCTGCGGGGCTCGACTGGACTTCCAGGCGGCCGCCGTTCAGGGTGACTCGCTCCCGCATCCCCATCAGGCCGAAGCCCCCTCCGGGACGGTTCGGGTCGAAACCGGAGCCGTCGTCGGTGACGCGGACCGAGATCTCCCCTTCGTGTTCGATCACCTCGACGATCGCCCGCCGGGCCTTGCCGTGGCGGACGGCGTTGTTGAGCGACTCTTGAACCAGGCGGTAGATCGTGTCCTCGAGCGGCGCCACCAAGCGGGGATGGCCGTTCTCCGGCGGCAGATCCACCTGCAGGTCCACATTGAGGTCGCGTTCCCCGGAGATCCGCTCGACCAGCGACGCCAGGGCGGGTCCGACGCCGAACTCGTCGAGGGCAGCGGGCCGGAGATCGGCGATCAGGCGGCGCATCTCGACGATCGTCGCGTCGATCCTCTCGATGGCCTGATCGAGGATCGGGGAGACGGGCCCCATCGCCGTGCGGCGCCGGGTTCCCGAGAGGAGCACCCGGAGGCCGGCCAGGTCCTGGAGGGTCTCATCGTGAAGCTCTCGGGCCCACCGGCCCCGCTCCTGCTCAGCCGCCTCGATCGTCAAACGGACCCTTTCGGCGTCGGCGGAGCGGGCGTTGTTGATCGCCAACGCGATCCACTCGGCGAGGATGACGGCCGACTGCTCGTCGGATTCGTCGAAGGTGCCGCCTTCCTTCTCGGTCAGGTACAGGTTGCCCCAGGCCTCGCCTTGGATCTTCACCGGAACCCCCAGAAAGGACTTCATCGGAGGGTGGTTCGGAGGGAATCCGTAAGACCGCGGATGCCGGCTCACATCGTCGAGGATCAGCGGCTGCGGTTCCTCGATCAGGAGGCCGAGCACGCCTCGCCCGTGAGGCGGGTCCCCGATCGCGTCCTGGGTCTCCTGATCGATGCCGAGGGTGAGGAACCGTTCGACCTCCGCCCGGCGCGTGTCGAGAATGCCGAGGGCCGCGTACTTGGCCCCGGTCAACTCACGGGCTGCCGTCAACGCGGACTCGATCACCGTCGCAGTGTCGGACTCGCCCACCAGGCTTCGCCCGACCTCGATGAGGCGGCGCAGCCGGGCCTGATCGAGGGTCGGTGTCTCATCCATGCGCCGATTCTAGGTGTAGAGCGGGGATCAGCTCCGCGGAAAAGTACGGTTGCAACGAAACCGCGGGCGGGTACTCTCTCAGTCGTGCCGGAAGGAGCTTCAGAAGAGGCGGGACTCTCGATCGTCCTCGCCGACGATCACACGGTGGTCCGGTCCGCCCTGCGGATGCTGCTGGAAGCCGAACCCGACTTCGAGGTTGTGGCCGAGGCCGGGACCGCCGACGATGCGATCCGGTACGTCCGCGGCCACAAGCCGAACGTCCTCATCCTGGACCTGAACATGCCCGGCAGGCCTTCGCTGGAGGCGATCCCCGAGATCCTGGAAGTCTCGCCGCGAACGAGCATCGTGATCCTGACGATGCGAAACGAACCG
>JBEBXB010000077.1:0-9023 GCA_040391885.1 Conexibacter woesei
CCGCCGGGAACGCGGCAAGGGACATGGTGGGCTGATGGCTGCGAACGACATGATCCGGCTCGAGGATCTCCACGTCAACCGGACCCTGTCCGGACGCAAGCACGTGCTCTCGATCCAGGTCGAGAACCGACCGGGCGTCCTCGCCCGGGTGGCCGGCCTGTTCTCGCGGCGCGGGTTCAACATCGACACCCTCGCCGTCGGTCCGACCTCGGATCCGGAGACATCCCGCATCACGCTGACCCTCGACGGTGCCGTCCACCCGATCGACCAGGTGACCAAGCAGCTGCACAAGCTGGTCAACGTCCTGAAGATCCGGGACATGGAGCCGGACGAGACGGTCGCCCGCGAACTCGCTCTCTTCAAGGTCTCGGCCGCGGTCGAGAACCGGGCGGAGATCGTCCAGTTCGCGGAGATCTTCCGGGCGAAGATCGTCGACGTGTCACGACGTGCCCTGATCGTCGAAGTGACCGGGTCGCACGACAAGATCGAGGCTTTCGAAAGCATGTTGCGTCCGCACGGACTTCTCGAGATGGTGCGGACCGGCGAAGTGGCTCTGGCGCGCGGCGGCGAGTAATGGCGGCGCCCGTCCTCGACCGGGCCGCCCTCGCAACGCTTCTGGAAGGGGCGGTCCGACGGGCCGCCCGACGGGGACGGGAGACGGTCGTTTCGGTGACCGTCCCCGTCGAATGCGACGACCCGGCCGCGGTCGCCTTCGGGTCGCGCCGGGGCGGCGAGCCGTGGTTCTGCTGGGAGCAGCCCGACCGGGACTTCGCCCTGGCCGCCATCGGTCAGGCACACGCCGTCCGGGCGCGGGGCCAGGATCGCTTTCGCGAGGTCGCCGCGGAATGCGCGCATCTCTCCGGCGATGCGATCGTGGTCGACGCCACGCCGAGCGGGAAGGTGGGCGACGGTGCCGCGGCGACGATCTGGACGGGCGGCTTTGCCTTCGCGGACGAGGGCGGCGCCGACTCGGCATGGTCATCCTTCGAACCGGCGGCGATGACCCTTCCCGAGCTGGCCATCCGGTCCGACCGCGGCACGGTGACGCTCACCGTCAACGCCTTGGTCGGACCCTCGTCGGACCCGGAATCGGTCACCGCGCGCCTGACCGGCCGTGCCGGTTCACTGATCGCGGCGGAGATGGGACTGATCGATCCCCATCCGGCGGTGCCGCCGGTGATCGAGGGCGCGCGCACCCCGGAACAGTTCGAACGCTCCGTCGCGGCAGCGGTCGAACGGATCCGGTCGGGGGAGATCGAGAAGGTCGTGCTCGCCCGTGAGATCGTCGTCAGGTCCGGGGTCGCCCACGATCCCGCCGCCATCTTCGGAGCCCTCAGGGTCGGGTTTCCGTCCTGCTTCAATTTCTGCGTCGGTACCGGCGAAGCGGCATTCCTGGGAGCGAGCCCGGAGCTGTTGGTCCGGTGCACCGGCCGCGGCGTGGCCACGGTCGGCCTGGCCGGATCGACCCGCCGCAGCTCGGATCCCGCGGTCGATGATCATCTCGCGCAGAAGCTGATGGCCAGTGCCAAGGACCGAGGCGAGCAGAGCCTGGTCGTGCGGCGGATCGTCAAGGCGCTCAGTCGGATCAGCATCTGGGTAGAGGCGGCCGACGAGCCGGAGATCATCAAGGTCGCGAACATCCAGCATCTGGGCACGCCGGTCTACGCGCAGCTAGGTGAGCCCCGGACCGCGATCGAGTTGGCGGCCTTGCTCCACCCGACCCCGGCGGTCGGGGGCGAGCCCTGGGCGAAGGCGGAGAAGGTGATGTCCGAGGTCGAGGACATGGACCGGGGCTGGTACGCCGGCCCGGTCGGCTGGATGGACGGCTCCGGCGACGGCGAGTTCTGCGTCGCCCTGCGGAGCGCGCTCATCCGTGACCGCGAAGCTCACCTCTACGCCGGGGTCGGCGTGGTCGCGGACTCCGATCCCGCGGCCGAGCTGGCCGAGACGGAGATCAAGCTGAGCGCCCTGCTGCCGCTGATCGGGGAGTGACCCGCCCGCCGCGGGCGGTCCCGACGATTCAGCCGGCGACGGGTACGTGCAGGATCTCGATGCCGCGCGCGCGGCGAGGCTCGGCCAGGTACGAAGTGAGTTGCCCGAGATCATCAAAGCTGAAGTAGGCGACCCCGTACAGTTCCGCCGCGGCTTCCACGGAAAGGCCGCTCGGAGTGGACATCAAGGCTTCGAACTCGGCCGGTGCCATCGTCGACTTCTGCGGCAACCGGCCGAAGATGCCGCCGCCCCCGTTGTCGAGGACGACGATCCGAACCGGGCCGCTGACGTCCCGCGCGAGCGCGAGGCTGGAGGCATCGTGGAAGAAGCCGAGATCGCCGGTGATCACGGTGACGGGGCGCTCGGTGCCGTGGGCGGCACCGAGGCCCGAGGCCAGCAGGCCGTCGATGCCGTTCGCTCCCCGGTTGGCCATGAAGTGGACGTCGGCGGGCAGCCGTGGGATGGCTTCCTCCTGATCGCGGATCGGCAGCGAGGAAGCCGTGTAGACGATCTCGCCGTCCGCGTACCGCCGCGCGAGCGCGGCGTGGACGGCGCCCGCGGGAAGGGGAGCGGGGTCGGTGCCGACCGGCCGATCCTCGCGGGGCCACCCGGATTCGATCTCTTCTCTCAACTCGGATTCCGCCGTCAGCCAAGCTTGGGCGAAGGAGCCGTCCCCGCCCGGCTCGATCCGGTTCTCCGTCCGGTTCTCGATCTGATGCAGGAGAACGGCCGGGTCGGTGCGCAGGATCAGGTCGGCGGTGCGGGTGGGCTCATACCAGCCGTAGTCGGGATCGATGACCAGCTGCCGCAGTCCGTCGATTTCCGCCAGCCAGGTCCGGAGGCGCTTCGAGGTCGGGGTCTCCCCGATGCGGATGACCAGATCCGGGGTCAGGGCGGGATCCCGGAGCCCGGAGATGCGGTCGTAGGCGGTGATCACCGAACCGAGCTCATGCGGCCCCATCCTCAGCTGCGAGGTGGGTTCCGCCAGGATCACCGCGTCGCATCGGGCCGCGAGCCTCGCCAACGGCTCCCGCAATGCCGGTTCGGGTTGGCGACCGGCGACGATCAGGATCCGGTCGCTCGAGTTGACGTAGGTGACCACCGCATCGAGAGTGGCCGGTCCGGCGCCGCCGACCGGAGGATCCACAACCGTGAGGGGTCCGTCGAGGCGCCCTTCGAGGGCAAGCTCCGCGGTCGCCGTCACCGCTCCCGGGTCCGGGCTCGGGGCGAGCGGCTCGCGCCACGGGATGTTGAGGTGGACGGGCCCCGGCCGGGGATCTCCGGACGCGGCGGCGAAGGCCCGGCATGCTGTCGCTCGGAAGTGGATCAAGCCGGAATCGTCGGCTCCATGGTTGCCGACCTCTGTGAACCACCGCACCGCGTCGCCGAAGAGCTTGATCTGGTCGATCGTCTGACCGGCGCCTATGTCCCGCAGCTCCGGGGGCCGGTCGGCAGTCAGCACGATCAACGGCACCGCCGAGAGGTCGGCCTCCGCCACCGCCGGATGGAAGTTCGCGGCGGCGGTGCCGGAAGTGCACAGAAGCACCACCGGAGCTCGGGATGCCTGGGCGGCACCGAGGGCGAAGAACGAGCCGGAACGTTCGTCCAGGGCGACGGTGACGGCGATCCCGGGCTCCCGCCAAAGAGCGACCGCCAACGGGGTCGAACGCGATCCCGGCGAAATCACGGCTTGCCGGACACCGCAACGGAAGAGTTCCTCGGCAAAGGCCGAAGCGAGCGCGGTGTTGGCGTTGGTCCGGTCCACGTCGCCAGAGCCTAGAGCCGGTGGGAGCGGAGAGCGGACTCGTCGATGGTCACGCCGAGTCCTGGGCCGGGCGGGGGGGAGAGTCGGCTGCCGTCCAGAAGCGGTCCCTGCTCGGCTATCGAGGCGTCGAGCAGGCGTTCGGTCGCCAGTCCGTGATCGATGTCGTCCCACGGGGCGGGCGGGTCGAGCGTGACGGCGACATGGGCCGCGGCGGCGATGCCGACCGGCCCGTCGAGGGCGCTCGACAGATAGGTGGGCAGGTGGCCTCCCAGCCGGGCATCTAGGCTGCCGATCTTGCTGAGCTTGACGGTGACGGCATCGGCGGCCCCGAGCCGGACTGCGGACGCCGCGTCGGCCTCGTCCGTCACGGCCTCGTCGGCCACCAGCGGCACCGGGCACCTCCGCTTGAGCTCGGCCATGGAGCTCAAACCGGAGACCGGCTGCTCGATCAGCTCCAGGTCGAACTGGGCGAGACGCTCCAGCTCGGCGACGGCCTGATCGACCGACCAGGTCGCGTTGACGTCGACCCGGATGCGGGCTTCCTCTCCCAAGCCTCTGCGCAGTGCCTCGACCTGGCCCCGGTCCCCTTCGGGCCCGAGCTTCAGCTTGAAGGTGCGAAAGCCATCGTTCGCCCACTCCTCCGCCTGGGCGAACACCTCGGCGGGGCTCCCCGCCGTGAGCGTCGCGTTGCATCTGACCACGAGGCCTCGATCGGTCGGGATCACCCCTCCGCGAGAAGATCCGGCCTGCTGGCGCAGCAGCTCATGGAGGGGGATGTCCCGCTCGCGGGCGGCGGCGTCGGCCAGGGCGGTGGCGACCGCACACCGCGCCGGCGCGCCGAGCGCGGTGGTCGCATCATCCGCCCAGGATCGCAGTTGGCCCGTCACCTCGGCGAGGCTCTCGCCGCCTCTCAGCGACAGCGGAACCGCCTCGCCCAGGCCGCAGGCTCCCGCCTCGGTCCGGATCCGGACCAGGACCATCTCCCGTCGTTCGAGCCGGCCCTTGGCGGTCACATAGGGTCGCCGGAAGGGCAGGGCGTAGGGGATGACCTCGACCGATTCGATCCCTGAGGTCTCGTCGATCGGGGTCAACTTGTCGCCCTCACCATCTCAACTGCCGATGATCAGCCCGGCCGTGACCAGCAGGGAGAACACCCCGAGCAGCGCGCCCGTCTTGCCCAGCGCCTGATTCAGCGAAGGTCCGTCGGTGCGGGTCGTGACCGCGCGGATCGGATTCAGAGCCAGGGGCGCGGCCAGCAGGCCGAGCAAGGCCGGCCAAGGCCCGCCGTTGAGAGCGATCGTCAAGACCAGAGAAACAAAAGCGACGGCGATCAGGGCCACGTACAACGACCGGGTCCGGGTTCGGCCGATCCTCACGGCCAGCGTGTTCTTTTCGGCCCGACGGTCGGAGTCCATGTCGCGGACGTTGTTCACCACGATGATCGCGGTGGAAAGCAGGCCGACTCCGATCGAGAGCCCGAACGGCAGCCAGGCAAGAGTCTCCAACTGGACGTAATAAGACCCGTTGACCGATACCAGGCCGAAGAAGATGAAAACGAAGACTTCACCCAGACCGGCGTAGCCGTAGGGGCGGGGGCCACCGGTGTAGAGCACCCCGGCCGCGATCGAGACGACCCCGACCGCGATGATGATCGGCCCGGCCAGGAAAGCGAGGTAGATGCCGAGCAGGCCCGCGAGCCCGAAGGCGATCCAGGTGGCGGTCAGGACCCGTTTTGGGGTGACCAGGCCGGCCGAGGTGACCCGGACCGGGCCGAGGCGATCGGCCGAGTCTGCGCCTCGGCGGGCATCGGAATAGTCGTTGGCGAGATTGGTCCCGATCTGGATCAGGACAGAGGCCAGCAACGCCGCCACGAGACCGGACCAGCGCGGCAGCGAACCGCCCTGGGCGGCGAACGCCGCCGCCGTCCCGACCAGGACGGGCGCGACCGCGGCCGGAAGCGTCCGCGGCCGGGCCGCGTTTAACCAGATCCTCACGGGCAAATCCTCACGGGCAGATCCTCACGACCGGATCCTCACGGGCAGATCCTCTGGCGATTCCTCAGACGGGGTCCTCACGGGCGCTTCGGGAACCGGTCGAAGTCCGGCGCGCGACCCTCCTGGAAGGCGTTCCGGCCCTCCTGGCCCTCCTCCGACATGTAGAAGAGCAGGGTCGCGTCATGGGAGAGCTGCTGCAGGCCGGTGAGGCCATCCTCCTCGGCGTTGAAGCTCGACTTCAGCAAGCGCAGCGAAAGAGGGGAGAGATGGGACATCTCACGGCACCAGGCGACCGTCTCCCGTTCGAGATCCTCGACCGGCACCACCGTGTTGACCAGGCCCATCTTCTCCGCTTCCTCGGCCGTGTAATGGCGGCAGAGGAACCAGACTTCCTTGGCCCGCTTGACGCCGATGTTGCGGGCCAACAGCGAAGCCCCGAAGCCGCCGTCGAAGCTGCCGACCCGAGGGCCGGTCTGGCCGAAGCGGGCGTTGTCCCCGGCGATCGTCAGGTCGCAGACGAGATGGAGAATGTGACCGCCACCCACCGCGTATCCGGCGACCATCGCCACCACCGGCTTCGGCAGGCGCCGGATCTGGACATGCAGATCGCCGACGTCGAGACGACCGACACCCTGGTTCGCGACTTCGTCGTCACCGATGTAGCCGTCGTTGCCGCGGATGCGCTGATCGCCACCCGAGCAGAAAGCCTCCGTGCCGGCCCCGGTGAAGATGATCGAGCCGACCTCGAGATCGTCCCGGGCACGATTGAAGGCGTCACGGAGCTCGGCCAAGGTCTGCGGCCGGAAGGCGTTTCGCACCTCGGGCCGGTTGATGGTGATCTTCGCGATCCCCTCCGCCTTCTCGTAGAGGATGTCCTGGAAATCACCCGCCGTCCGCCACTCGATCGGCTGGTAGAGCGATTCTTCGGGTGGCGCGTTGCGGTGACGTTCAGGCAAGACCGATACTCCGTTTCACAGATGGCGGCCATCGGGCCGCGCGGATCGCAAGAATGAGTTCGAACGATAACCGGGCAACCCGGTACCGTGCGCTCGGGAACGCATCCGGGAGCTTCTTTGAAACGGGACGAAGTCAATTGAAACTCGACAACTGGCTGGCACAGCGGGCGCAGAGCTGCCCAACGCGGATCGCCCTGATCTGCGGTGGCGAGACGATGACCTTCGCCGAGCTCGAAGCGGAAGCCCTGAGCGCCGCCCGCCGCCTCGCCGCCTTCGGAGTGCGGCGCGGCGCGACGGTGGCGATGAACATGGGCGGCGGGGCCAACCAAGTCGTCCTGATCCACGCTCTCATGAAGATCGGCGCGGTTCTCCTGCCGATCAGCCCGAAGCTCTCCCCGAGTGAGCGCCGCCGGGTGATCGAGGCCTCCGGGGTGACCGTCGACCTCGACGAACCGGACCGGCTGACGATGACCGAGGCCGACCTGCCGCTGCTCGGCGAGCACGACATGGGGGACCTCCACTGTCGCATCCTGACCTCCGGTTCGACGGGGGACCCGCACACCGTCGGACTGACCTACGGCAACCACCTGTTCAGCGCGATGGGATCGGCTTTCAACATCGGCATAAACCCGCAGGATCGCTGGCTCTGCGCGCTGCCGACCAGCCACATATCCGGGCTTTCGATCGTGATGCGATCGGTGATCTACGGGACCACGATGGTGCTTCACGACCGCTTCGACCCGGACGCCGTCGGCGATGCGATCGAGAACGACGGCGTCACCGTGATCTCCCTGGTCTCGACCATGCTGCTGCGGTTACTGGAGGAGGGCGTGGACCTCTCCCGTCCGAGGGCGATCCTCGTCGGCGGCGGCCCGGTCCCGCAGAGCGCACTCGAACGGGCGCTGGACCTCGGAGCCCCCGTCATCCAGACCTACGGCCTGAGCGAGACCTGCTCCCAGGTGACCACGCTCGAAGTCGCGGAAGCCCGGCGCAAGGTCGGATCCGTCGGACGGCCGCTGCTCACCTCGCACCTGCGGATCGACGGCGGCGAGATCCTCGTCCAGGGACCGACCGTGTCGGCGGGATCCCTCGACGCCGACGGCTGGCTCCACACGGGCGACATCGGCCGGATCGACGACGAAGGCTTCCTGTACGTGGAGGGGCGGACCGACGACATGATCATCTCCGGGGGCGAGAACGTGAACCCAGGAGAGGTCGAGGACGCCCTCGTGCGCCATCCCGAAGTGATCGAAGCCGCCGTCATCGGACGCCCGGATCCGGAGTGGCAGCAGGCTGTGACGGCCGTGGTGGTGTTGCGGGACGGGGTGGAGGTGAGCGCCGGCGACCTCCGGGAACACTGCGCGGCGCTGCTCGCCGCATACAAGGTCCCGAAGGCGGTCGAGATCGTCGAATCGCTGCCCCGGACGGCCTCCGGCAAACTCCACCGCGCAGCGTTGCGCGATCAGGCACATCCCGGGGCCTCACTCGACGCGCCGTCGGGGAGCGTCAGGCCTTAGCATCTGAGGCCATGAGCACCCAAGACATCTTCTACGACAAGGACGGCGATCTCTCGAAGCTCGAGGGCAAGACCGTCGCGATTCTCGGCTTCGGCTCCCAGGGCCACGCCCACGCCCTCAACCTCAAGGACTCCGGAGTAAACGTGGTCGTCGGACTGCGCGAAGGTTCCGCCAGCCGCGAACAGGCCGCTGCCGCCGGCCTCGAGGTCCTCACCGTCGCCGACGCCGCCAAGAAGGGCGACATCGTCATGGTCCTGCTTCCGGACGAACGTCAGGCCGAGATCTGGAAGGACGAGATCGCCGACGGGATCACCGAGGGCAACCTGCTCATGTTCGCCCACGGTTTCGCGATCCGTTTCGATCAGATCCAGCCGCCCGCCGGAGTCGACGTCGGCATGGTCGCCCCCAAGGGCCCCGGACACATGGTTCGCCGTCAGTACGAGGAA
This sequence comes from Conexibacter woesei, assembly GCA_040391885.1. Taxonomy (GTDB): domain Bacteria; phylum Actinomycetota; class Thermoleophilia; order Solirubrobacterales; family 70-9; genus 67-14. The sequence goes on from JBEBXB010000077.1 coordinate 8,671, forward strand.
GGCTCGGGCGTTCCCTGCCTGATGGCCGTCGAACAGGACGCCACCGGCAACGCCCACGAACTGGTGCTCGCCTACGCGATCGGCGTCGGCGGCGGCCGTGCCGGCATCATCGAGACGACCTTCAAGGACGAATGCGAAACCGACCTCTTCGGTGAGCAGGCAGTGCTCTGCGGTGGGGCGACCGAACTGGTCCGGGCCGGGTTCGACACTCTCGTCGACGCCGGTTACGACCCGCGCCTCGCCTACTTCGAGTGCCTCCACGAGCTCAAGCTCATCGTCGACCTCATGTACGAGAAGGGCATCCAGGGCATGCGGTACTCGATCTCGAACACCGCCGAGTACGGCGACCTCAC
>JBEBXB010000078.1:0-8860 GCA_040391885.1 Conexibacter woesei
GCCCGGACTTGAGACCGGGGGTGGTCACTTTCTTCTTGGGCCGCTTGCGACCCTTACGTACGAGTTGGTTGGTATTAGGCACGGCGCGGGATACTACACATCCGACGCGGGATGCGCCATCTCGTCCGGTGTCACCCATACGATTGTCGACTTCTCTTGCCGTCACCCGATCATTCCGAGCCTAGGCGGGTCTCTTGACCGAGCCGATTCTGGCAGTTGATGTCGACGGGGTGATCAGCCTTTTCGGCTTCGATCCCCCGATCGTCCCCGGAAACCTGCCCGGGCCGCCGGGCTCTTTGCGATATGAGTTGATCGATGGCTCTCCCCATGTGATTTCGATCGCGGCGGGCGAGAGGCTGTGCCGCCTGGCGGGGTCGTTCGAGATGGTCTGGGCGACTGGTTGGCAGGATCGGGCGAATGATCGCCTGGGCCCGATGCTCGGCCTCCCCCAGATGCAGGTGGTTCGGTTCGACGCTCCTGAAGCGACTGCTGACACCCCGGCTCACTGGAAGCTGGCCGCGCTCGACCGGTTCGTGGGTGACCGGCCGATCGCCTGGATCGACGACAGCTTCGACGAGAGTTGCTTCGAGTGGTGTGAGGCTCGGGAAGCCGGCCGCAGTCCCACCCTTCTGGTCCCCACCGAACCCGATCGGGGGCTCGAGGAGGGTCATGTCGCCGCCCTGGACGCATGGGCGGGGACGCTTCCCGGGAAGGGCTAGACTGGATGGAATGGAGGGTTTCTGGCCCATCTTCTTTCTACTCGTCGTGCTCAAGGTGCCGGTTCTCGGCATGATCTGGCTGCTCTGGTGGGCCACGGTGGGCCGGCAGCAACCGGAGACGAGCGAGGACGACGGCGGTTCGGAGCGTCTGCATCCCCGTCGTCCGCGGCGTCCGATCGGTCCTCGGCGTGGTCCTCACGGCGGCGGCATCGTGCTCCGCCCGGAGACTTCACACGACGGCAGGGTGCGTCAGGCCGACGCGGTCAGGGAGCGGGCTCGTTCCCGTGAGCGGGCGCGTTCCTTCGAGAGCGACCGCAAGTAGTCCTCGAAATCGACCTGGATGGTGTGGCGCTTCGAGTTGACATAGCGTCGCTTCATCCGGGCTTGCTCCAGCGCTATCTCCCGAACCATCTTGGGGCGATCCGGCAGTAGCCCGTCCCCGGCGATCAGTTCGGTGACCCATTCGGCCTGTTGCTCGGCCAGCGGCATGATCGACCCGAGGGGTTGGATCAGCCCGATGAAGTACAGCCCTTCATGTTCCGGTGAGACGACCCGCCGGTAGAGGTTCACCTGGTTGTCCCGGGTGTCGAGGAGCTCCGGATCGAGGAATGGGAAGGTGATCCGGTAGCCGGTGCAGTAGATGATCACGTCGATCTGTTCCCGGGTGCCGTCCGCGAAGACGACGCCGCCGCGATCCAGGTGGTCGATGTTCGGCTTGACGATGATGTCGCCGTGCCCGAGACGGCCGATCAGGTCGCCGGAGATCGTGGGGTGGGCGTGGAGCGGGCGGTGGTCGGGGCTGGGCAGGCCGTAGTCGGTGAGCTTGCCGACCGTGAGCCGGAGGATCAGCCACATGAAGGCGCTCTGGATCCAGAGCGGGGCCCGGGTGAGGGGACCGGCGGTGACCTTGTCTGTCGGCATGCCGATGATGTACTTGGGGAGGATCCAGGCGCCGCGGCGCATCGCCAGGAAGGTTGCGTCCGCCACCCGGGAAGCCTCGACCGAGATGTCGGTGGCCGAGTTGCCGATGCCGAGCACGAGCGCGCGCTTACCCTCGAAGATGTCGGGTGTCCGATAGTCGTGGGCGTGCATCTGGACCCCCTCGAACCGGTCCGATCCGGGGAATGCCGGTTCGGGCCACCGCTTGTCCCAGTGGTGCCCGTTGCAGACGATGACGTCGGTGAACTCCTCGGTGCGTTCGCCGCCGTCACGGTCGGAGACCGTCACCCGCCACCGCCGGCTGCCGGCCGGTTCGACGGAGAGCACTTCGGTTCGGAAGCTGATTCGTTCCCGGAGCCCGAAGTGATCGACGAAGTCGTCGAAGTAGGCGGCGATCTGGAAGTGATCCGGGTAGTCCGGGTAGTTCTCCGGCATCGGGTAGGCCTGGTAGGCCATCATCTGACGGGAGGTGTTGATGTGGAGGGAACGGTAGGCGGCGGAGAGGCCGTTGTCGTTCTCGTACCGCCAGACCCCGCCGGTGTCGGAACCCTTTTCGTAGCACTCGAACTCGATGCCTCGACCGGCAAGGCTGCGGCAGGCGGTGATCCCGGAGGAGCCGGCGCCGATCACGCAGACGCGACGGGCGCGGCCCTCACCGTTTTCGTCCACCGCGGCTTCCGGCAGGGCTTCCACTCCTGTTGCACCGTTCATGGGCAAAGCTTACGCCATTCCTGACACGATGTCGTGTCACTTGTTACTGCGTCTCCGGACGACGCGAACCTTGGCTGACTTGCGAAGCACCGGCGCGGACTTGCGGTTGGCTTCCCGGAGGGAGAACGTGATCTTGGCGACCCGTCCCGGCTTGGCCTTCGGACGCACCCGGAACCGGAACTTCACCTTGCTCTTCTTTCCGAGGCGGACGGACTTGACCGTGCGCTTGACGGCGCCGAGCGGCCGGACCAGCTTTCGGGGGAACTTCACGGTGATCCGGACGGGCCCGGAGGCGGCCTGGCCGGAATTGGTCACGGTGACGGTGAACGTCCGGACCGCGCCCGGGCGAATCCGGGCTTTACCGGAGGCCCGTACGGCCATCTTGAGCCTGGGCAGGAGAACGGGTTTCGGTCCGACCAGGCGATCGGCCAGGGCCGGGTCATTGGTGATGACGGCGTCCACTCCGGCCGCCTCTGCCGCCAGCAGGGCGTCGGCGTCGTCGATGGTCCAAGGGACGATCGCCAGGCCATCGGCGCGAGCGCGGGAGATGTACTCAGCCGAGATCGGCCATTCCGGCGAGACCGAGTCGGCGCCGACCGCCCGGGCGGTCTCGATCGAGTAGTTGTCGTTCATCACGTTCAAGGTGAGCACCGAGATCGTGGCCCCCGGCAGCAGGGTGTCGACGTTGCGGAGGCCCGGCGGGAAGAAGTTCTGGATCATCAGCTTCTTCGGGGAGACACCGGATGCGGCGATCTGCGCGTAGGCCTCGGCGGGGAACCCGCCGCCGATCGAAGTCAGATCCTTGACTTCGACGTTAGCGCGACCCCCGGTTTCCTCGAGCAGGGCGAGGACGTGATCGAGCGTCGGGATCGCCTCTCGACGGCTGTCACCCTCGGGGAGATCCTCCGTGGCCGCCCCGATCCCGATCCGATCCAGCGCGCACGAAGAGATCGACTCCCAGGTGTGATCCTGCACCTTTCCGGCGCAGTTCGTCGTCCTGTCCAGGGTGTCGTCGTGCATGACTACGGCAACCCCGTCCGCGGTGCGCTGGAGATCGAGCTCGATCACCCAGTCGGCCGCCAGGGCGTGCCGGAAGGCGGCCATTGAGTTCTCCGCGAAGGCCGGCGCGCCGTCCGCGATCGGGCCCCCTCGATGGGCGTGGATCACGGCCGCCGAGGCCGGCGACGGCACGAGGATCGCCCCCAGGCCCGCGAGGAGGAAGGCGAATGCGACCAGAAGCGAGGAACTCGATCGGAGGGAAGTCATGCGGGAGAAGCTATTCCATCCCCCTGGCGGTGGAGGGTTGCCGGTACCATTCCCCCGCTTCGGGGTTTTTTCTCGCACACGGCTCATCCACGACGGATCAGGGAGAAGATGAAACATTCAGCTGGGACCACTTCCCGTCGACTGGCCGGCGCTGGGCGCCGCGGTCGGATCGCGTCACTGTTCGTTGCATCGCTGCTCGCCGTCACCGGGGTCGGCTCGATCGGCCAGACAGCCGCTGATGCGTCACGTAAGGCCGTGGACGTCGGTCAGATCCACGGCGACGGCTGGCGGTACGTCGCCTATCAGCGCCCGGATCGGAACCCGGTCGTCTTCGATACGTGGAAGGGCCTCACTCGGACGATCCAAGGTGCCCGACAGTGCCGCCCGATCGATGTCGGAGGACGCCGGGTGCTTCTCGAATGCCCCGAGGGCAAGGACCGTCCGGGATACACCTACCGAGCCAAGACCGCGTCGGTGCTGGGCGGGAAAGCGATACCCCTGGCCAAGTCGCGTTACATGGGATCCGCGATCGAGATCGGCAGATACTGGGTCTCCCATAGCCGGAACTGTCCACCGCCGAGCTGCTACAAGGGACCCGGTCTGTATTTCGTGAACTGGCGGACCGGGCAGGCGAAGTCCTTCGACAGGGACAGAAACTGGGATCTCGACCGGAAGGCACTTCCGCCCGGGTCCGGACCGCCCTTTCGGATCGACGTAACTTTCGATCCCCTCAAAGACATGTACCTCACCGAATGCCACAACGGTGACGTCGTCGTCTCCGACACCATCCGGGAGCTGCGGCTCTGGGTGTCGCCGACGTCCTCGCTGCTCATCGGGTCCGGTGGCTTCTATGACTTTGGCTGTGATCCCTACGACCCGGTGCAGATCGGGTCTGGGCGAGTCACGTGGAGCAGGGGGAAGGTCGTCAATGCGATCAGCTACCGGAGCTTCCGTCGTTTCAAGCACCGCTTCCGCCACCGAGGGGCGTCGATCACTCCGGTCCGCGACGGGGTCGTGGTCTCCGCGAGGACCAGTGACAAGGGCCGCCGCTCCAGCATCCGGATGATCCGGCTGCGGGGCTGATCCCGCGCTGGAGCTAGATGTGGTTCGGGTGGGGCGGCAGGCCGAGGCTCCGGTATCCGCCCCTGAAGAACAGGAGCGGGTCGGGCGCGCTCTCGTGATGACCCGACGAGACCACCCGGCCGAGGATGATCTCGTGGTCACCACCCTCGTCGATACGTTCGACCTCGCATTCCACGTGGGCTAGGGTTCCGTCCAGAATCGGCAGGTCGAGTTTCCCCCGCCTGAAGTCGTGCTCCGCCGGCTTCAGGCGGACACCCTTCCTGGCGAACCAGTTCGAATGCTCCTGCTGCCCGTCCGCCAGGATGTTCGCGACGAAGCCGCCACGGTCACGGATCGATTCCAGCGTCTGGCTGCCCCTTGCCAGGCAGACCAGGATCAACGGGGGGTCGAGCGAGACCGACGTGAATGCATTGGCCGTCGTGCCGCAGGCCTCCCCCTCCCGATCGGTGGTGGTGATCACCGTCACCCCGGTGGCGAAATGACCGAGCAGCCGGCGCAGGTCACCAGTGACCCGGCTGTCCTCCGGCCCCTCCTCCCCCTCGGCCTTCAACTGCTCGACCAGATGATCGACGTCCAGCACCTTGAGGTCGTGCCGACGAGCGAGATCGACCAGGTACTGCCCTCGGGCGGCTTCACCGTCGTCGTCGAGGATCTGGCACAGCACGGCTGACTCCCCCACGTCGGACATGCGGCCGAGATCGATGGCCGCCTCGACGTGGCCGGCCCTGGCGAGGACTCCCCCGAGGCGTTCCCGGAGCGGAAAGACGTGCCCGGGGCGAACCAGGGACTCGGAGCCGTTGGCGGGGTCGATGGCGGCCGCCACTGTGCGCGCCCGGTCCGCCGCGGATATCCCGGTCGTCACCCCTTCCGCCGCTTCGATGGAAACGGTGAAGTCCGCCTTGTCCAGCGGGACTCTGCGCTCGGCCATCGGTTCCAGGCCCAGCTCGTCACAGCGCTTGCCGGTGAGGGCCAGGCAGATCAGCCCCCGTCCTTCCCGAGCCATGAAGTTGACCTCCTCGGCTCCGGCCGATCGGGCGGGGATGACAAGGTCCGCGTCCCCTTGTGAGTGGCGGCCGCCGGTGATGATCAGCATGCGTCCCGCCCGGAACTCGGCGATCGCCTGGTCGGGGGTGCAGGGCGTGAGGTTGGTGAGGGATGAGTTGATCATAGGTAAGTTGAGTATTTCTATCAACTTACTGTGTTGGGTCACGACAGGCATGACCCGGGGCCCCTTAAACAGAAACGCCCGCCCCTTTTCCGGGGGCGGGCGTTTCGACTACTGCGGCTTGCGCCGGATTACTTGTCGGTGCCGGCGTCGATCTCCTGGGAGATGCCCTCGAGCTCGTCGGCGAAGGCTTCACCGAAGCCGTCGGCGCCGTTGCTGCCGTTGGCGTCGCCCAGCAGCTCGTCTTCCTCGAGCAGGACCGATTCCTCCGCCGGAGCGAAGGGTTCGGCCGGCTCGACCGTCATCGAGCGGTAACGCTTGAGTCCGGTCGCGGCCGGGATCAGCTTGCCGATGATGACGTTCTCCTTCAGTCCGACGAGACGGTCGCGCTTGCCTTCCAGCGCGGCGTCGGTCAGGACCTTGGTGGTCTCCTGGAAGGAGGCCGCCGACAGGAACGACTTGGTGGCCAGCGATGCCTTGGTGATACCGAGGATCTTCTCGGTCGACTTCGCGACCGTTCCGCCACCGGCCTTGACCTTCTTGTTGATCTGCTGCAGCTCGTGACGATCCTCGAGCTGGCCGGGCAGAAGCTCGGTCGAACCCTTGGTCTCGATCTCGACCTTCTTCAGCATCTGACGGACGATGATCTCGATGTGCTTGTCGTCGATCTCCACGCCCTGGACCTTGTAGACCCGCTGGACCTCGGCGACGAGATACTGCTCGACCGCTGTGCGCCCACGGATCGCGAGGACGTCGGCGGGGTAGAGCGAACCTTCGTTCAGCTGCTGCCCGACCTCGACCTTTTCGCCCTCACGGACGTTGAGTCGGGTCCGCGGCGTGAACGCATAGGAGCTTTCCTCGCCGTTGCCCTCGGTCACGGTGACCGTCAGGTGCTTGTCGGTGCGATCGACCGAGACCTTGCCTTCGACCTCTGACATCTGCGCCAGACCCTTCGGCTTGCGGGCCTCGAACAGCTCCACCACTCGGGGCAGACCCTGGGTGATGTCCTGTCCGGCGACGCCACCGGTGTGGAAGGTACGCATCGTCAACTGGGTACCGGGCTCGCCGATCGACTGGGCGGCAACCGTGCCGACCGAATCGCCGATCTCGACCATGAAGCCGGTGGCCGGCGAGATTCCGTAGCAGGAGCGGCAAACGCCCCGCTCGGCATCGCACTTGAAGGGGGAACGGACCGGGACGGTGGCCCCTTCCTCACCCTCGTACGCCTCGGCGATCTCGGCCAGCTCGGCCTTGCCGATCAGCTGATTCTTCTTCAGCAGATCGCGACCGCGCTTGGTCTCGAACTTCTTCGCGGCCAGGCGGCCGGTGAGGTTCTTGTTGATCTCGCCGTCTTCGTTGATGATCGGCATCTCGATGAATTCCTTCGTCTTGCAGTCGTCGGTCCGGACGATCACGTCCTGGGCGACGTCGACGAGACGACGGGTGAGATAACCGGAGTCGGCCGTACGGAGGGCCGTGTCGGCCAGACCCTTACGGGCACCGTGCGTCGAGATGAAGTACTCGCCGACCGACAGTCCTTCGATGAAGTTGGACTTGATCGGACGCTCGATGATCTCGCCCTTCGGATTCGCCATCAGGCCTCGCATGCCGGCCAGCTGACGGATCTGCTTGAACGAACCACGGGCGCCGGAGTTGGCCATCATGAAGATCGGGTTGAGCTGACGGAGGTTGTCCTCCATCGCCTGACCGACTTCCTCGGTGGCCTGGTTCCACTTGTCCGTGATCTGCTTGTGCCGTTCCTCGGCGGTATGCCAACCCTCGTCGAACTCAGTCTGGATCTGGGCGGTCTCCTCGTCGTAACGAGCGAGGATCTCTTCCTTCTCCGGCGGCGGCACGACGTTGTTCTTGGAGACGGTGATCCCGGCCTTGGAGGCGAACTGGAAACCGACGTCCTTGAACGCGTCCAGCACCTGTGAGATGGCGGGCGCGCCGTAGGAATCGACCAGCCAACCGACCATGTCGTTGATGTCCCGCTTCTTCAGGGACTTGTTGACGAAGTTGTAGTGCGTCGGGTCGTACTCATCTTCCAGCGCTTCCGCCAACGCCCGTTCGATCCGGTCGTTGAAGATGATCCGCCCGACCGTGGTCAGGAAGTGGTGACCGTCACGGCCACCCCGGAACTCAGCTAGATCATGCAGCGCGACCACGCCGTTCTCGTAGGCCAGTTCGGCCTCCTGGGCGGTGCGGAACGGCTTAGGACGCTTCTCCAACTTGGCGGTGTCGATCTCGCTGACTTCATCCTTGCAGTAAGTCAGGTAGTAGAGACCGAGCACCATGTCCTGCGTCGGGGTCGCCAGAGGCGCACCGTGAGCGGGAGACAGGATGTTGTTGGCGGAGAGCATCAGAACCCGGGCCTCGGCCTGGGCCTCGGCCGACAGCGGCACGTGGACCGCCATCTGGTCGCCGTCGAAGTCGGCGTTGAACGCCGAGCAGACGAGCGGGTGGACCTGGATGGCCTTGCCTTCGACCAGGATCGGCTCGAAGGCCTGGATGCCGAGACGGTGCAGCGTGGGCGCACGGTTCAGCAGAACCGGATGCTCTTCGATGACCTCTTCGAGCACGTCCCAGACCTCGGGCACCATCGACTCGACCATCTTCTTGGCGGCCTTGATGTTCTGGACGGCCTTGCGTTCGACCAGCTGGGCCATGATGAACGGCTTGAACAGCTCGAGCGCCATCAGCTTCGGCAGACCGCACTGGTGCAGCTTCAGCGACGGGCCGGCCACGATGACCGAACGGCCGGAGTAGTCGACGCGCTTGCCGAGCAGGTTCTGACGGAACCGGCCCTGCTTGCCCTTGAGCATGTCCGAGAGCGACTTCAGGGCGCGGTTGCCCGGTCCGGTGACCGGACGGCCACGACGGCCGTTGTCGAAGAGGGCGTCCACCGACTCCTGCAGCATCCGCTTCTCGTTGTTGACGATGATCTCGGGGGCACCGAGGTCGAGCAGCCGCTTGA